>CAZJJT010000017.1:0-19986 GCA_964546395.1 uncultured Fibrobacterota bacterium | reverse complement strand
TCAAGCCCTCTTTGTGCGAGGCCACTGTCGTATCTTCTCCGTCATGTGGCTGCTCACCAACGACCATGGCGACCGCCTGCTGAAACTCCACGATGTTGACGAGTCGAAGGCCGCGTCATTCCCTTCGTTCACGCACGCGCTTGCGCGCGTGCGTGTCGAGCACGGGGCGCTCTACTGTGGCGAGGTGTGTGCTGCAGCCGAGTTCGTACCCAACGAGGAGATCGACCGTATCGGGTACTACGATGCCGGGCTGCTGCGCTACTATACCTGCGATGAGACAGAAGCGCGCAACAAGGAGTCAGCATGAAAAAGGCTGTCAGGACTGTCGAACTCGCAGACTTGCCGAACATTGGTGCGAAGATGGCAGGGCGGCTCAACGAAGCTGGGATTCGCACCCCCGCTGAACTCAGGAAGGTCGGCAGTGTAGTTGCCGCTGCCCGGGTCAGCCCCTTCCGCGATTGCGGCCCGACCTGCAGAAGTGCGCTGTGCGCGCTCGAGGGTGCGATACGAGGGGTTCGCTGGCACGCAATCCCCAAGACTGAACGCGATGACCTGTGGAAGCGCTACGTTGCGCACACGAAACACTAGCGTTCATCGCATGGACACACCCAAGGTCATCACTATCGCCATGCCCGAGTACACGCTCGACCGTGAACTCGACTATGAAGCCCTTGGCTCACGTCTCGATCGGCTGATCCTCGACCGCGGGTACTCTGTGCGCATCGATATTATGATGGTCTACAGCGCGTCAGCACTCCTACCCGCAGTGCAAGTCGCGAACAACCGACCTTCTGCGGCGCCGTACGCCAAGTACCTGTACCGGTTCAGACCGGACGTGCCACACAAGGGGCTGCAGGGGATAGTGGTGATCGAGTAGCCCGCCCCAACGCAGGCAGCAGAAATCGCCGGAGCGGGCGACAACCCGTCCTGGCGATTCTTCCTACAGAGACGTGTCAGCGGTTCCGTTACGGCAACCTGATGCTCCCGGTCCACGATGCGCTGTCGCGTGTCCGTGCAGTCACGACGTACACACCGTGAGCGATGCGAGGCAGCGCCGCACTGCCGCGTGCTCGATCGACACGAACTCGTGCCACTACTCTCCCGGCAGCATCCACGATGTCAAGCGATGAGACATCGCTGAGTGGGACCGTCAGCCGTATCGTACCCGTGCCTGTGACGAGCCGGATGGGAGTTGCTGCGCGCACACCACCCGCTGAGCGCCGCACACCCGACGCCGACGTGTCCACCTCGAAGCTCACCGACCGCAGCGACCACTGGTTCACGGTCGGCTGGAACCGCACCACGTTCAGTCCCTGCTTCAACGGCACCGACACAGCAGGTGAGTTGATGAGCGTGTTGTTGGTTCCCGTGAACGGGAACGTGTCGACCGCTACGCCGTTCACCCACATGCTTGCCCGTGCCGACGTGTTACCTGCTGCCGCACGTGTAGTCATGAGATAGTACCCGTCCGCCGGGACCGACACCGGCAGCGCCTGCCACTCACCCACATCGATGCCGCTGACAACATCCTCTGCCCCGAAGGTCGCGTTCCAAAACGTACCCACGCTGGCCGAGGTCCCGTCACCGCGAATAGTCCGTGCCACTACTTCACACGGCGGTACACCCCCGAGTGTCGCCGCTGCCCGTGGCAGGGTGTCTCGCAACGCATCGATTGCCCGAAGCTTCGGAGACGTGAGGTTGCTCGTCGCCGGTGTGAACTCCCAGTCGCTGGGCCCGGTCACACAGTAGTACACGGCGAGGTCGCCGCCCACCTGACTCCAGACATCGTGGGTGTACACGGTAAGATCGCGCATGCGCGGATCCGCCATCAGCGCGTCTTTCTGTTGCTCGGTTGCCGACCAGCTCGCATCAAGCCCCATCCCGCCTTCGTAGGAGATGCGTTTCAGTCCGTAGTTGCCCGCCCAGATTGCGTCTGAGCCCACCGAGCTCGCGAAGCCGGCATCGGGGTAGTTACCCTGCGCAAAGAACGTGTTCGCATCGGTGGACCAGTTGACCACGCCGTAGTACGAGGAACCGCCTGCACCGTAGATATAGTGGAACACCGGTTTCGGATCGGTGTTGGGGAATGGGTCACTGCCCGGCCGGGCGGTCGCGTAGAACCCATCGAGGAACGGCAGCTGTGCAGGATTGCACCAGTTACCGCCCTTCTGCCCCATCAGCACCGGCCGCACGCGCGTCATCATCGCGGCATCGCCGCACGCCTGCCGGAATATCTTGCTGCACTCGACCGTACGCCACGCGGTGTAGCGGGCGATTGCGCGGTACTGGTCGTTCGCGCCGTCGTACTTGATCGGGTGCGGAGAACCCGACGCCAGGATCGCATCGGTCGTTTCCTTGATCCATCGATAGCACTGGAACCCACCGGCTGAGTTCCAGATCTCGTTGGCCCACTCCAGGTACACCTTCAGGTTCGCGTTGAGCGGCGGGTACACCGGACTGGCTTGCGGACTGGTGTACGGATCGGTCCCGTCGCTGCCATACAGGATCAACTGTGCGGTCTTGAGCGCATAGTCGTCGTCGGCCAGGCACGGGAAGTTCATCCAGAGGTCGGCGTTGGTCTCGTTGCAGAGCTGGATGTAGTGCTCAATCGCGACGCCGCGCGGCCCCGAGTGGGCGTTCACCGTGGCTTGCGGTCGCGTGGCATGCAGAGGCGTCTGGCGCTGGCTCCACGACTCAATGGGGTTGGTGTTGGTGGGGATCCAATCCATGAAGCGAATCACCTGGAACTTGCTCATCAGCGTCAGCCACCCGTCGGTGAACACCCGTGAGCCGTCGGTGGCGTACCCCGGCCGGTACAGACGCACGTTGGTGATGCCGGAGTTGGTGGCTCCGGCCGCGGTACGCTTGGTGCCTTGGAACTGAAGGCCGCCGGTTGACGTGTTGCTCAAGGTAACATCCGCGGTCGAGGTGTTCGAGCCGGCATCATACTGGAGGTTACTCACCGATCCGCCGGTCCACATCATGCGCACCGAAATCGCGCTGCCGTTGAAGATCAGCTTGTAGGTTCCCAACTCGTTGCCCGAGCCGAAGATCACATTGCTGCAGTCCTCCATGGGCCAGCCCATGGAGTCGATCGCGGCATCACCGTTGGACCAGTTGTACTGGCGCCACTCCCGCGAGTGCTTCATCATGTCGACAAACGAGTTTGCGCCGTTGTAGTCGTTGTTGAACCAGACATTCATGCCGACATAGTTGCGTGACATGTCGCCCGGGTCTTCGGCACGCGCCTGCCCTGTGTAGAGAACAGACACGATCACAACGAACGCGGACAACAACACACCACACCGGCCCCTGGTAGCCATCGGCGTCTCCTTCTCCCCCTTGGATATTCTGTATAGTATAGCACAATTGGGGCATCCTCGCCGGGATGTCTTTGTCAGCAGGAGGCCGAGTCCATTGCACCCTCAGGGCCCTGCGTCGTATACTCCGCGTGCACACTGTCGCCCCGAAGGAGTTGCCGATGGAGTCACCGAAGTGGCAGACGTGGAACGTCCGCTCAGTGCTTTCGCACGTGCGCATGCCCGAAGCGTTCGGGCTCCAACTGGGACTGTTCGAATACGCCGAGTGCAAGTACCTGCGCGAGTGCCTAATCGGCAGACCTGAGCAGAAGGGCGAGCCATCCACGGCCAACGACCTGACCGGCATCGAGGATGTGCACAGTGAAGCGCGACTCATCGACGCGCACTACACGGGCGTATCGCTTACCTGGCGTGAAGTCACGGTGGAGGTACGAAGTGCGTGCATCGGCGATGAGCTGTATCTGCTGGTCGAACCCAGAAGACTGCCGGAGGCGCCAGTGCTGCTCACGCTCGAGGCGGGCGTGTTCTGGGGGCGGCCCGGCGGCAGTGAGTTCGTACCGCACGCGAAGAGCCGCCGCAACGCACGTGAGCACATTGTCCTGCACAGCGGACGCACTCGTGTTGAGGCGTTCGCCACATCACCATCCGTTCGCTCCGGCTTTTTCCCTGCCACCGGCGCCCACATGGCCTTCCGGCTCGACGGTCCCGTGGGGATATGTACCGGCAGGCCTCGTGCCCTGTCCCGGATACGTTCGGCTGTGGAGCGGGGCCGATGCGTACGCGAGAAGCGACTTTCTTCGTTCGGCCGACAGTCGGCACTCGCCGGTGCGATGTACAGCGCTCTCGGGTGGACAACCAACTACAACGCCGGCGAAGAGAAGTTGACCACGACCTGCAGTCGCGTGTGGGCGAGTCGCAACGGCGGCGGCATTCTCTTCGACTGGGACACTTTCCTTGCCGGCATGATGGCGGCCGCACTCGGTGAGCGAACCTATGCGCACGCATTCACCACGGCGATCGTTGACACCATCCCCGGCAACGGCTATGTGCCCAACGTTCACAACGCCGTTGGCGCCGAGACGCTCGGCCAGAGTCAACCCACCGTCGGCGCGATGTGTGTGCGGTACGCAGTCGAAGCATTCGGAGACATCCAGTACGCAGCAGCGTTCGTCGACAATCTGCTCACGTGGAACCGCTGGTGGCCAAAGCATCGTGATGTTGACGGGTACCTGTGCTGGGGCTCCAACCGGTTGCGGGAGCGTGTGGGTACACGCTATGAACGCCTGACCGGCAACCTGCAGGGCGCGCGATTTGAGTCGGGGCTCGACAATTCGCCCATGTACGACGACGTGCAGTTTGACACGAAGCGTGGTATCATGCTGCTTGCCGATGTCGGGCTGATGTCGTTCTATGTCAAAGACTGCATTGATCTCGCATGGCTGCTCGGGCGTCTTGGCCGGACCAGGGAAGCGAACGAGTGTGCACGTCGAGCGGAGAAGTACGCCGCGAAACTTGAAGAACTGTGGGACGATGCTCGGGGGATCTACCTGAACCGCGACCTCGCAACCGGTGAGTTCTCTCCGCGGCGCTCACCGACGTTGTTTTATCCGCTGTTCACCGGTCGCGTCGACCAGGCACGCGCCCGCCGCATGACTGAGGAACACCTGCTGAACCCGTCGGAGTTCTGGGGGGAACACGTGATCCCGTCGATCAGTCGCGATGACCAGGCCTATGGCGACCAGAGCTACTGGCGCGGGCGTATCTGGGCGCCCATGAACCTGTTCGTCTACTGGGGCCTGAAGCTCAGCGGCCTCGATACCGCCGCCACGCAGCTCGCACGCAAGTCGGCGGAGCTGTTCATGCGAAGCTGGACTCGCCGCGGCATGATCGGCGAGAACTACAACGCGCTCACGGGCGAAACCGGCGAGAAGTTCAACTCCGACCCGTTCAACCCGTGGGGGGCATTGCTGGCCCTTACCGCACTCATCGATGCGGGGAAGGTGCCGCCGCTGCCGACATCGGAAGCGACGGGCCCCGCAGCACCCGGCACCTCCGGCACTTCGTAGATTGTCACTGTCTCCGCGGCGGCTCACCCCGCACGGCACACCACTCACTTCGGAGGCGCATGTGCACGTCCCTCGAACCCTTTTCGCAGTGGCGGTCTGCTGCATGCCGGCACAGGCGCGCACCTACGTTGTTGCCCCGACCCCTGCCGGCAACGACACCCTGGCGGGCACACTCGCGCAGCCGTGGGCATCCATTCAGAAGGCTGCCGACTCGGCCCGCGCCGGTGACACCGTGTGCCTGCATGGCGGAACGTACACGCTCACTCAGGAGGTGCACCCCGCACGCTCAGGTGCTCCCGGGGCCTGGATAGTCTATACTGCCCTTCCCGGCGAGACACCGCTCATCGATGCCATCGGTCATGTCACGGTAGGCGGCTCGGGTGAGCGGGGTGACGACGGCGTGTTCCAGTTGAACCATCTCGCCTACATACGCATGCAGGGACTGACCATTGTCAATTCGCACAACGCGGGCATCTGCGTGCGTTCTGGCGACAGCATCGAAGTGCTCAACTGCACCACGCACAAGACGGCGGCGTCGGGGATCTGCATGTGGGGAGCGCACTCCATCCCGCAGTTCACCGTGCCCTCCACCAACTGCCGCGTCATCGGCAATACCATTGTCGAGGCGCACTCGCGCGAGATGGAGATCGTGCCGTCAGGCGGCACCCCCGTGTCCGAACTGCCCCACGAGGCCATTTCGATTGCCGGCGTGCGCGGCTTCGAGGTCGCGCACAACGAAGTCCGCGACGGAGACAAGGAAGGCATCGATGTCAAGGAGGACAGCCGTGACGGGACCGTCCACCACAACTTCGTCCACCGCATGGCCCGTCAGGGGTTGTACATCGACGCCTGGTTTGACACGCTGCGTAACGTCACCATGCACGATAACCTGGTAATCGACTGCATGGTCGGCATGGCTGTCTCCAGCGAGAACGGCCCTCCCGTTGAGAACATCGTGGTGCACCACAACGTGTTCTTCGAGAACCGCGGCAGCGGCATGTTCATCTCGGCCTGGGGCAGCGCGGACGGGCTCCGGCGAGCTGTCGAGATCAGCAACAACACGTTCCACCGCAACGGCTGGCGCCGCACCACCGCGTTCCCGCACGGCGGCATCTATATCGAAACGCACAATATCCGCGACTGTTTCATCCGCAACAACCTGTTCACCGAGAACCATCGCATGAATATCGCGTACGCCGACGGTCTCGACTTCGCGGCACAGCATGTCGTGGTCGAGTACAACCTGGTGGACCGCCACGTGGACTCCACGTCGGTGACAACCGGCATCTCGGCTTACGTTGGCGACTCGACGATTGTGGGAGATGCTGCCTACGCGGGCGCAGCCGATACCAACTTCCGGTTGACCGCCCTTTCCGACGCCATCGATGCTGGCCATCCTGACGCACGGTACGAGGACCCGGACGGGACGCGCAACGACATCGGTGCGTACTGGTTCGAGCAGACCGCGGTTGCGGTCGGACCCGCGCCGAGCGCCCTCGCCTCTCTGAAGGGCTGGGGCCTGCAGATAGTGCTGGGCCGCAACGGCTCCACATTGACCCCGGAACGTCGATACCACGCCGCTGCACACGGTACCGCTGTCTGGTACGGCGTCGACGGCAGACGGACGACACCGAACAGCGCACACGCCGCGCGGGTCACCGTCCAGGCCCGGAACGGCTGCAGCACGCTCAGGTACGGCATTCTTCTGGGGAATCGGTGAACGGTCCGGGCACACCGGGGAATGTGAGCATCCCGTCTTTCAGTTCGCCCACCAGCCGTGTTCTGCCATTGAGCGCTCGGTCAAGTGTCAGTACGATCTGCGTGGTGTGTACCGTGCAGGTCCCGGTGAACGTCCCCGTGTCGCCGTCACCCTCGAGATAACCACTGACGCTCAGCACAAAGGTACCGTCGTCCCTGAACTGGATCTCGCTCAGCGTGGCCGCGAGGGGCTGCGGTCCCCACCACCTGACATTGCGGATGATTTCGGTCACGCCCTGCGAGGTCTTCGGGTCAAGCCCCACGAGGGTTTGATAGACATACGTGTCACGAATGACATCCAGGTCCGGGTCGCTCTTCATCTTGCGCACGCGCCCGGGGTCAAGCTCGCACGCTTTCTGCAGGTGCGCGGTGATGCGGCTCCGGGAAACATCGTAGTCGCACGCCTGGTTCATCTTGCGGAGGATCCCCATGGTGCAGGCGAGGTTGTAGTGGGCTGTCGCGTACGATGAGTCAGCCGCAGCCGCCTGCTCGAACTTCGCCATCGCCTCCGGGTAGTTCTCCTTCTTGTACAGCGCGTACCCCTCGCTGTTCAGCTCATGTGCGGTGTCGCGGCTCCGGCCCACCGCACTCAGTGACACGACAAGCAGACACGCACACACACGCCTGATTGTACTGTTCATGGTACTCCCCCGTACCCCGAACATAGTACAATCACAGCCAGTGCGGTCGTGCGACTGCCGATGGGCCCGACGGTTCTCACCGACCCGGTGTATACGCGATGAGCAGTCGGCTCGAACCCAGAAATGCGGCAGGGGCCACGACCTCTGCTGTTGCCCGACCAAGGAGGCTGGTGCGAGCAGGCGTGTGGACGGCTGTCGATGCGGCCGCCTGCTGACGAACAACGAGTCCCCGGTGGTACCTGGTGCCTACCTGCTGCTCCGCCAGGATTTCGAGGTATGTGGCCTCGTAGCGCCGCCCCCACTCGCGCATCGAGGGACCGTCGTAGTGCACGTGGTCCGCGAGACTGAGGCCCGCGGATGAGCTGACGCCAAACAGGGGAAATCCCGCATGCTCAAGCGAGTCGTGGGCGAAGTTGACGCGTGAACTCAGCGACCCGTCAGTGCCCACCATCCCTGCCACCACCGCGATATCCGGCATACCGAGGTCGGTGCGGTAGTCAGTGATCATCTGGGCGAACACCTGTCCGTAGGAGGGGTCCATCGGCCCGCTGTTCGCTTCGCCCTGGTGCCAGAGAATGCCTTTGATTGTGCCTTGCTGCCCAACCTTCTGCATCATCGAGATGTTGTCGGCGTAGTACTCGCCACCTTTCACCCAACTCTCGATCGCCGAACCCGAAACGGCCAGTCCCAGAAGCCCCACAGCTGCAGCCGTATCGGAGAGTGACGCAAGCAGTGTCCTGCCGAAGCTGGTTCCGGGACTCACGTCACCGTCGCCGACGGTCGCCATCGCGTTCCACGGGCTCTTCACCACCGGCTCGTGCGCATAGGCCCAGCTGCCTTCGTAGTTCCTCGTGAAGCTGACCAGCCAGTTCCCGTTTGCCTGTCGAAGCGGTTCGTAGGCGTAGAGCCGCGGGTGGTCGGTGATGTCCTGCGCTTCGATGGTCCCGCCGTGACCGCACATGTTTGACTGACCCATGAGAACGAAGATGTGAAGCTTCTCCCTGGCCGGGAGTGTCACCTGGGCAGCAGTTGTCACGGTCACAGCCAACAACAGCAACGCCGGGCGAGCCATAGCTTGTCTCCTTCGCGGTCCATGCGACGGGGGCACAACGCTCCCTTCTGCCATAGTAGCGTTCGCTCCAGGGAAACGCATGGACTGCAGCGCGGCAAAACAGGACTATCCGGCGCTCTTACGGAACCCCAGGGGAGAGCGGCCCGTGCGCTTGCGGAACAACCGCGAGAAGTAGGCGGGGTCATCGAACCCGACCGCGCGCGCGATCTCCGATACGCGCTGCGGCGTGGTCCTGAGCTTGAGGCATGCCTGGTCGATGCGCAGGTTGGTGAGATACTCGTGCAGCGGCACACCCGTGACCTCGGTGAACAGGTGCGTGAGATGACTGGGACTCACGTAGGCGGTGTACGCGACGTCTTTCACCTTCAGGTTCTTCTCGAAGTTCTGCTCGAGATAGGCCACAGCGGTGTCCACGATACTCTTCTGCTGAGAGAAGTGGTCGACTGCATTGCCCTTCGCAAGCACCTCCTGGTAGCTGCGACTGAGGAGCACGAGCAGTTCCAGGAACATGCACGTGCAGCAGAGCTTGGACCCCTCCCGGCGTGTGACGTACTCGTGCTCGAGACGGTCGGCCGTATCGACGAATTCGCGTTGCAGCGCAGCGGGGAGGTGGTGCTTGTAGCGGAATGCACTTTCTGCTCTGAACAACGGCTCGAGCGAGAAGAACTGCACGAACCCCGGGATCTCGAGCAGCTGCGGCCGGTAGGGCTTGAGCAACCTCGGGTGGAACATGAAATTGGTGAGCGCAAGCTTCGTCTTCCTGCCGAACCCGTGTTGCTCGCCCGGCTGCAGCACGAAGCAGTCGCCGGGGTAGAGTTCGTAGGCCCTGTCGCCAACCACGTGGGTGCCCCTGCCGCTGCGGACATACACCATCTCTACGCTGTTGTGGCTGTGCAGGACTTCCGTGCCGCCATCGTGCGACATCGTGTGCACAAGCAGCGGGAAGTCGTCGTACTCGTACGCCCTGAGACCGGTCCGGTAGTTCGGCCCGATAAGTTCGAACAGCGAGCGCTGCGCGTTCCTCATTGGCTGAAAATAGCAGGGCGTGAGAACGCGGGTGGCGTCCAGTCTCGGGCGGAGCCCTGCCCTGTTCAGCGCGGTGCCACGATGCGCACGCCGCTCTCGGTCACGAAGGCAGCGGTGGCGCGGTACCCTGTCGCTGCCGGCGTAGACCGGCCGCCCAACACCTCGCGCCCATCAAGCGAGTACACGGCTGTCGGCATGCGTGCAAGGCGAGACCAGTCCAGGGAAGGAGCGGCAGCACCGGGACGAGACAGGCCGACAGCCGGAGGATTGTACCCGGTGCCCGTGAGTGTGACAATCGCGTTGGCTTCGAGCTGGATATCACCGCTGGTCGACAGAAGGCCCTGGTCCTCATGGTTCTTCGAGCCGCCATCCGTGACCAGCTTGCGCACCTGCGCGGGCAGATCCGTGCCCTGCAGGCGAACGGTGGCAGGCGAGGAACCTGTCGCGAACACCACCGTGAGCGTCTGTGCAGACTTGTCGTGGAATGCCACCGGAGGAAGCACTGCGACCGTATCACTGGAGGCGGTCTCGATGCGCACCGCGCCGGGCCGCACGTACCGGTAGTACATCTTGGCCACGTTGTAGCTCTTCGTCTTCTGGCCATACTTGATATAGTAGTCATAGTCGGCATCACCGCACATGTCGTACTTGGTCCAGAGGGTCAGATCCGCGTAGCGCAATGCCTTGTAGATGACGCGTCCGAGTGCGAGGCCGCCACCGCCGGCTTCCGTGTTCCAGACATCCGTCTTGCCAAATCGGACCGCGAGATCCTTGAACTCGCGCAAACGACTCGCATCGAGGTCGCTGGGCGAGATGCCGTCGCTGCCCAGTCCGTGGAATGCGAGCGCATGGATGTACTTGTTGGTTGCCGTATCGCTGCACGCCACTCCGGTGAACGCCCGCAGGCTGGCGAACTGATCGAACACCTCTTCGGACATGAATATCTTCGTTTTGATGTTGTCACGCTCGAACCGCTCACCCACACGTTTGGTCACGTCTCTGAGCTCTTGCGGGGTGTACACACATGACGCGTAGAACTCCACGAAGGCAGGTTCGTTCTGGATGCTGATGGCGTACAGGTCGCTCCCGGTGGTTTGCTTGAACTCATTGACTTTCGTGACACACCAGTCAACGAATGCGCCATAGCTCTCCGGCTTGAGCGATCCGCCGTTGCTGACACTGCTGTTGGTTTTCATGTTTGCCGGTGGGCTCCAGCACGAGGCAATGAACGTGTGCACTCCGGCGTCGTACAGGTACTTCGACCCCGACAGCGTCACCCCGGTGAACCCACTCCAGTCGTACCGCACGACCGTCATGCCCAGATCATTCACCAGGTCACCGGCATACTGCGACCACCCGGCCGCACTGCCACCGAAGCCCACCATGGTCTGGTGCTCTGTCTGCTCGTCAATCGAGATATCCACTGCACCGGCCGCAAGGGCCAGGGTACACAGCAGGAACGATGCTCGTACTGCAAGGCTGCCGGTCATGGCTTTCCCTTCCGCTGGTGGCCGCACGACACAACACAGTGGCTATGATCGGTACTATACCCCTCCCCGGGGCGGGTGACAAACCACGGAATCACTGAATATGGATGCGATTCTACTGCGTGCCTCTGTGCGCACCGCACAACGCCGGGCACCGCGTAGTCTGCCAAGTGGTATTATTGGACTTCCCCCCCGTACCGTACTACTCTCTGGAGGACCACATGCGAATCTCGAAGGCCAACATCACCAGTTCCCTGTTCTCGCCACTCGAGAAGGTGTCTGCCACTGTCGACGACAAGAAGGCCGTTCGGCTCGTCGCCCTGGACGGTTCGGGCAGACCGTACGTTGAGCGGTACCTCGGCACCAAGCGCACCGTGACGTTCCGCACGCGCGGTGATGCGGGTATCCACCGTTTCGTTGCCCTCAGCCGCAACGACGAGGTGGTCGAGGAAGCGCTGGTGAAGCTGGCGCCGAAGACCGAGATAGCATGCAACGAGGGCCCGTACGCGAAGTTGTTCCTGCACCTGCAACACCGTATCGAGCAGAACGTCGAGGCCGAGGCCTGGGTGATCAACAATCGCCGCTACAACATCATCATCTGCTGGAGCCGCGACCACGTCTACACGCTCAAGGCCGCGAAGTACTTCATGGAAGATGTCAAGAGCGGCCTTGACTACTACCTCGACATGCAGACCCCCAGCGGCATGCTGTGGGACAACATTTCCCACAACCCCGACGCTCCTTCGTCCTCGTACTTCGGTGAAGCGCTCGGCAAGGGCTGGTGGCGTTACGATGACAACATGAAGATTGCGGTGCGGCGCGTGCCTGTGCTTGCCGACACCGAGTACGTGTGGACCGAGGGCGTGTGGTACGCGTGGAAAGCCACCGGCGACGACGTGTGGATGGCCAGGCAGCTGCCGCGGCTCGAGAAGGCCCTGAAGTACATGACCAGCGACCCGCTGCGCTGGAGCAGGAAGCACGGCCTGGTCCGCCGTTCGTTCACCGCCGACGAGTGGGACTTCGCCAACCCGCACTACTGCGCCGGCGACCACCGTGTGATTCACAAGGGCGACCCCACGTTCTTCTTCCATGGGAACAACTCCGGCATGTACGCGATGTACTGGCGGATGGCGGAGATGTACGAGCACCTCGGGAACACGAAGCGCGCGGCCGAACTGCGCGCCGAAGGCGAAGGGCTCCGCAAGCGCGCGAACGCCACGCTCTGGTTCAAGACCCACTACGGCCACATGATACCCGAGAGCATGAAGCCGGAGAAGGTGTACGCCCTTGTCGGCGATGAGCGTGAGCGGATGAGTCTCTCTACCGGCTATACGATCAACCGCGGCATGCCGACACACGCGATGGCCGTGAAGATCATCAAGGAGTATATCCGCCGCGGCAAGGCGAAGAAGAAGGAGAGCTTTGCCGAGTGGTGGACCATGGATCCTCCCTATACGCCGTCACAGTGGCCATCGCAGCACACGAACACTGCCGGCTGCCCCGAAGGCGAGTATATGAATGGCGGCATCTGCTCAATCATTGCCGGCGAGATGTCCAAAGCGGCATTCGACCACGGATACGAGGGCTACGGTGTCGACGTCCTCGACCGCTTGTGGAAGCTGATGGAACGCGACAGCGGCCACCTGCACCAGGTATACCGCCGTCTGCCCGAGAACCCGAAGCTGCCCAAGACCACGTTCACCCATGTTGACCTCCGTCCGCTGGTAAACCGTGGATGGCGCCACAAGGCGTTCCCCGGTGTGGAAGCGTGGACCAGCGAGGGCACCAACGACATGCGCAACCTTCCCACGGGGAAGCGGAAGTTCGGCGCCATCGAGTTCGACGTCATCAAGCCGGAGACCAATGACGGCAAGGCGGTACTGCGCCTTGACCCCAAATCCGAGATAGCACCCACGACAGTCACCATTCCTGTGGCCAACGTGCAGTGCCGGAGCATCTACTTCATGCACTGCCTCGCCCACTCGGTTGCCGCCAAGGCGGTTGCAGGAGCATATGACATCTCCTACACCGATGGAACCGTCGAACGCATCTGGCTGCGCAACGGCACCGAGATCGGCTCGTGGTGGGGTATCAGCGAGCGGATGGTCGACCGCAACAGCGGTCGGCGCGCCTGGTGGGGCCCGAACCCGTCGTGGAAAACCGTTGGACTTCACATGGTCGGCTGGAACAACCCGTATCCCGACAAGCAGATCTGCGCAATCCGCGCCGAGGCCATCGCTGCCTCCGGCCGCGGCGGCGGTATTATGCTCGCGGCGATCAGCTGCAGCGACCAGGCCGTTGAATTCGAACCGCGCATCCGCTCCTACGGCCTTCCCGACTGCTGGGCGCAGGCCGCGGTGTACTACGCAATCGGCGAGGGCCTTGCCGGCATTGAGGACAAGGGAACGACGTTCTCGACCGTGTCGGTATCGCCGCGCTGGTCGGCCAGCAACGCCAACAAGGCCCGGGCCACGCTGCACTATCCGGCCTCGGACGGCTACTGCTCATACGACTACGCCCTTGATCGGAAGCGCCGCAGGATCACGCTCGATCTGACCGGCTCGTTCGAGCGGGCGCACGTCCACTGCCTGCTTCCCGCGGGCAAGGCCAGGCGGGTGCGGGTTGACGGGGCCGAGGTGTCGTTCAAGAACGTAGCCATCGAGAAGTCGCGTTACGTGGACTTCAACGTGGCCGGCTTGCCGCAGGGCGCCGTGGTGATAGACTACTGAGGGCGGGAGCGGTTGCTTCGCCGCGCTGGACCACCCGATCGACCCAGGTATCGCAACGCTCAATCAGTGGCCCATCACTGTTACATGCCCGGTTGACCGGGAAGGCGCCGCCAGGTTCCGCCGTGTTCGCATCCAACCTGCAGAACGTGACGTGCGGCGAGCGGTGGCTCCCGCCCGAGTCTGCAGCGCTTGAGGATCCTCTCGACCACGTCCGGTTCGCGCACATGGTCACTCATCGCCACGATCTTCATCGTCAGCAGCGAATCTGGTGCTCTCCACGGTCCGGGATGTGCTGCGTCATCTCCGCGAGAAAATCCAGCGGCTCGAAAACGTTCGCTCACGCCATCCCGCAGTGTAGTTTGTGGAAAGAGTGGCAGTGCCGGCCTGCTTGACCTACCTCCTGCGCGCACCTCTGCCTGGTCGCCTGCCACTGCACAGGTAACAGAAAACAGTTCCAAACCAGTCCACGGTTTCTCCGGCGACATGCCGCGGAGACATCCGTGTCACTCACAGAGGAGGAACGCATGCACACTTCCCGGTGGTTGATCGGTGGGGCCACAATTGCAGTGCTCTGGGTCTGTGTCGCGACGTCACAGGCTCAATGGCTACCGGTCGGAGGGCCCGAAGGTGGAGAGGTGCGGGTCCTGGCTACACTCGACGACACGATCTGGGGTGGGACTCCCGCAGGAATTCATTTCAGCGCCGATGGGGGCGAGACCTGGCAATTCTCGGATTTGCCGCTGGTGCCCTTCAGGTGCCTGCTCGCTGCCAACGGCACGCTTTTCGCTGGGGCCAGCGGCCGGGGGTGCTGGCGCAGGGAGTCCTCGGGCGATTGGGCACGGTTGACAGGCCCGTGGAAATCATCGTCAACGGCGTACAGCTTGGCGACATGGCGGGACCGCCTGTTCGTCGCCATGTACGACAGTCTCTACTGGTCTGACGACAACGGTGACACGTGGGCCAGGTGCGACTCTCTGCCCGCAACCACTGGCCTGCAGTCACTGGCGGCGCACCGCGATTTCCTGCTGGCTGTGGGCTATCCAGGCCTGTACACGTCAGCCGACAGCGGAGCTACCTGGGAAGCGTGCACCACGGGGCTTGGCGTGTCGGCATCGAAGGTGTACGCTGTCGACACGGTGATCTTCGTTGTGTCGAGCAGTGGTTACCGAAGGTCCGTCGACAACGGTCAAAGCTGGAGCGCATGCACGGGGCCCTCGGGAACAATGAATGGCGTGGCACTTGGCTCGTTCGGTGACACTGTCTTTGTGACTGCCCAAAGCCAGGGCGTGCTGCGTAGCCTCGACCTCGGAGAAACGTGGACCCTGGCGCTTGATGACCGAACCGTGGGCAGCGACCATGCACTTCTGTGCACTGGCGACGATGTAGTGGTGACGTGGGCGCAGTCCATGTATGTCTCGGGCGATGGTGGCGAGACATGGGATCCGCCCACGCGGGAGGTGGTCGCCACGGACGTGGCAGATCTGTTCCAGGTTGGCGACACCATCCTGGCCCCGTTCTGGCGAGGCTGGATGGGGCGAACCACTGCGGACGGCTCCGCCACTTGGGTCAAGGAGAACACCTCCCTGGAAGGCCCAAAGGCGATGGCGTGGTACAAGGACCTACTGGTTGGCCTGGCCTACAGCACACCCTACTACTCTCCCGACTCAGGGCATACCTGGTCTCCGTTTCCCGGATTCAGTGGGCACGCGAATGCACTGCTCGCACTCGATAGCGCCATGTATACCGGCAGCGCCTCCAATGGTGTTCTCCGCTCCCTTGACGATGGAACCACGTGGGACTCGCTCAATGACGGGCTCCCGAGCCGCGATGTAAGAGCGCTCGTGGACTGCGACGGGGGCGTGCTGGCGGCGGTCCTCAGCCAGGGCATTTACCGGCTGGAAGGGAATGCCTGGGTCGACGCCAACACGGGCATTGCGCTGCCCGAGAGCCAGCGCCAGTTTGAGTCATTTGTGGTGGCAGACACGTTGATATATGCGGCCAGCCAGAACAGCAGTACAGATCCGGCGATCTACGTTAGTTCCGATTGTGGGGTCACATGGACGGCGCCATACAGCGGACGGGGCCCCGGGGGGTGCAGTGCTCTGTGGATGGTCGACACCATTTTCGTGGGCGTCTTCAACTACAGCGAAGTACTCGCCAGCGGCGACCGAGGCGCGACATGGGTTGACGTCTCCCAAGGCATCCCGCAGCAGTGCCTGCAGCACCTGCTGTTGGTGGGCGATACGCTGTGGGGCTCCATCGCCTACCGCGGCGTCTGGAAGCGCCCGCTTTCGGAAATCGCAGACGTGGTGGCCGCAAGTCAGGTGAGTTTCAGCAGGCCCGCCGCGTCAGCAGGCTGGCAGGGAACGCGCAACGGAACCTGGGAAGTATTCGATGCGCGTGGGCGCCTCGTGCGAAGCATACCCGGGTTCGTGTCGGCCGACCGCCGCGTTCTGACGGTCGGTCTGGCGTCGGGAACCTACGTGATTCGGCAGCGATCAGCGAGTGCCGGCGCACGTTGCATAGTGAGTCCGTAGACGCTGGTTTGCTCACGAACCAGAGCAGGACTATCTCCGCCACTCCGCTCTGGCTCACGCGGGTTCTGGTTGCCCGGGAGCTTGCCCTCGGTCAGCGGCACGGATGCGTGAGTGGGGGCAGTGTGATGGCGACACCCGAACCTGATAACACATCCCTACAGAAGGAGATAGTCGTTATGACACGCAGCAAGGGAATACACATGGCGCGAATGGGTTTGGTTGCACTGGTAGCGGCGATTGTCTCTCATGCCGATTGGGCCCTGACTTCGGGACCTGAGGGTGGCACGGTGACTGCGCTGCGCCAGAAGAGCGACACGCTGTGGGCAGCCACGTGCAGCGGCGTACATATCTCTACCGACACCGGTAACACCTGGCGGTACTCTGATCTCCGCGGTACGTACGTAACAGTTCTTCACGTGCACAACGGCATCTTGTTCGCCGGAACCAACTCGAAGGGATTACGCCGCCTGAGCGGTACGGGTCAATGGGACGCCATCACACAAGGACTCACGGCGACTGAGTCAGCATACGGTATGGTAACATGGCGCCAGCAGATGTTTCTTGCCAACGGGTGGAAGGTATTCTCGTCCGACGACGACGGCGACTCCTGGACCGAAGTCGACTCCCAGCCGTCGGCTTCCGGCATCAGCGTTCTCGCATGCTATGATCGCTACCTGTTTGCAGGAGGCTACACGGCGGGGGTGTTCCGGTCGGATGACAGCGGGGCGACATGGGACTCGGTGACCACGGGTCTGCCGGCATCATACAACGTGCAAGGGTTGTATGTCGCCGACACCGTGGTCTTCGCACAGCTCCAAGGCTCGCTGTACCGTTCGACCAGCAACGGTGACACATGGAGCGCATGCACCGGCCCGCAGGGCGCACTGAGCGGCCACGGCATGGCGTCCATTGGCGATACGGTATTCCTCCTGAATGGCACGGCCGTCTACGTCAGCGGGGACCTTGGCGCGACGTGGGACAAGTGCATGGACCTTGTTTCGGTGGACGAGTCGGCGACGCTCTGCATCCCGGGACGAGTGCTTGTGTCGGGCGTTGATGGGATACATTTCTCTCGGGACGGCGGCGCCACGTGGGAAGTACCGTCACCCAATATCGTCACAACGTACTCTGGTGACCTTGTCACGGATGGCGACACACTCCTGACGCCCCTCTACAACTTGGGCATCGCGCGCAGCGGTGACAACGGTGCAACTTGGACAGTCGAAGGCCAGGGACCGATAAAGCAGAACCTGGCGTGGCTGGATACACTCCTCCTGGCGAGGCAAAGTTCCGCAGTTATCTATTCGGGGGATCGCGGCCACACATGGTCGGCCTTCAGTTCGTACAGTGGTGGATACCTGTCATCGCTACTGGTAGCTGATGGGGTCATCTACGCATCCACGTACAGCAAGGGCGTGTTTCGGTCTTCCGACAGTGGCGCAACGTGGGACTCGGTGAATGCGGGTCTGCCTGGACGAGACATCCGGGCATTTGGCACAGTGGCCGGCAAGGTTTTCGCCGGAGCCGAGGGGTACGGAATCTGCCGGTTGGATGGCGACACGTGGATCGAGGTGAACGATGGAATCGAAGTATCGGCATCGGTTCGCCACTTCGCGGCCTTTGCTTCGCGCGATTCGGTGATAGTCGCAGGCACCGACTACGGATTCTCCGGGGCAGCCGTCTACGTGTCAGACGACCTGGGTGTCACCTGGACGGTGGCCAACGCAGGGGTCGAGCAAATGGGCTGCAATCTGCTGCAGGTGTTTGATTCGGTGCTCGTTGGTGTCTTCAACTACAACAGACTCTATGTATCCGGCGACTGGGGTCTCTCATGGCAAGCCTTCGACCAGGGCGCCGACAGTGTCAGGTTCGTTCGCTTCGCGACTGTCGGAGACACGCTTTTCGCAGGCAGCGATGGCGATGGCGTGTGGAAACGTCCCCTCGCCGAACTCTACGCAGCAGCTTCACCGACCGCACGCAGCCCTCGCCCGCGCGTCGCCGGAACCGCAACCGCGCCGTTCGCCAACATGATTGAGGTGTTCGACGCCTCCGGGCGCCTGGTGCGCCGTGTCCGCCTGTCAACGCAACGGGTTTCGGATGTTGTGGTCAGCACGGCACTTCACGGCCTGAAACCGGGGACATATGTGGTGCGCACAAATGCTGCGGGATGGGCGCCGCGGCGAGTGACGCGCATGTGAGTGCCGATCGCTGCGTTGTCGGCGAAGGAGTACGCGCACTGCCTGCGTTCGTACCGAAGTACGCTGTAGACCATGGCCGGCTGAACCCCGCTTACCACGACGGCGACAGAAGGCGACTCTCGGACGTGCTGCGTGGCTCGAAGAGCACCCTCTCGCCGTCACCGTGGAATATGGTCTCGGTATCCCTCTCAAGGCCTTCCACCACGCCCGGGATGTAGTCCGCGACAGTGACCCCTCTGGACTTCAGCTTCGCCCGGTCGCGTCCGGCCTTGTTCTGGTTGGTATCGACCCTGGGGAAGACCACCTCGAACACCTTCACCGATGTGCCCTTGAGCTGCTCGGCATCACCGATATCGCACGGAATTGCGGCCACACCTGGCATCTTGGCCTCTACGGCGGAGAGCTTCGTGCGATCACGTCCACAGATCACAACCTTGCTGCCCGCCTTGTGGACCTCAACGTGGCCGGCTTGCCGCAGGGCGCGGTGGTGATAGACTACTGATCGGGGTTGCTGTACCTTCGTGGACCGCTGGCGGCCTGTGTCGCACGTCCGCGCATGTCGAACAGTTGCCCCCCCGCCGACACTGCAATCTCCGTGCCCACGACCATCGGCGCCCGCGTATGCGCAAGCCCGTTGCGCGTACGCCGGGGCCTCTCGCTAACCGCTGTCACCCCCAGTATCCCCTGCACCACCGGTGTCAACTGGTTAGCCATGCCGATATGCCCGCCCACGTTCGGGTGAAAGTCGCACCCGCCCGCGTTGCCGGCGGTGATATGCAGGTAGTGCACACCGGTGTTGCCCGACACGCGTTCGGCGTCGTACGCGTTCTGCACGTAGTCGGGGAGAGTGTCGGGGTAGTTGAATGCCAGGAAGAGCACGTCGGCGCCGGGATAGCTCGTCTGGATCCGCGAAACGAACTGATGGTAGTGTGCCGTGAAGACTTCCTGCGTGAGCGTGACCGTGGGGTCGCGCAGATCGTTGATACCCAGCGCGACCACTACCAGCTGTGGCACCCAACCGACCGAGTCCCAGACAAGTGACGGATTGCCCTTGAGCGTCTGATCGAACACGGTCTGCATGTTGTCACTCGACACCACCAAGGGGTCGCCCGGGTTGTGCAACAACCCCAGGCCGCTCATGGCGATGATCTT
>CAZJJT010000016.1:0-20155 GCA_964546395.1 uncultured Fibrobacterota bacterium | reverse complement strand
GCGCGCGGTGCGTATCCCGGTAGTCGGTATCGGCGGGATCATGACCGCCGATGATGCTCTTCAGTACCTGCTGGCAGGCGCCTCGGCGGTGCAGGTGGGCACGGGTACGTTCGTGGACCCGTCGATACCGGTGAAAGTGCTCGAGGGCGTCGAGGCATTCTGCGAACGCGAGGGGCTGGAGTCAGTGGATGCTGTTCGTGGGATGATGAAGGAGTAGGGGAGATGAGGAGAGCGTTAGACCTCACCCCGGCGGCTATGCAGCCGCCCCCTCTCTTCTGCCGGAGACGGGGAAGCGAGACTCCGCCCTCTGGCAGGGGGGGTGAGATCCCTCTGCGCGGCCTTACCAGCGCGCTTCCTGCAGTGCTGTTGCTGATCGCTATCGTCGGCTGCTCCTCTTCGGTCCGCTACGCCGCGGGACCGGGAACCGGTCCGCAGCCTCGGACGGGTAACGAACGGGTCAGGGAAGGATTCACCGGCACGGCGTCGTACTACGGTCCCGGGTTCCACGGCAAGCAGACCGCCAACGGCGAGCGCTTCGACATGCACGCGATGACCGCCGCGCACAAGACCCTTCCGTTCAACACCAGGTTGCGGGTGACAAACACTGACAACGGGAAGTCCGTGATAGTGCGTATCAACGACAGGGGCCCCTACAAGCGGGGAAGGGTGCTGGATCTGTCGAAGGGAGCAGCACAGGCCTTGGGCATGCTGACGTCGGGTACTGCCAGAGTTCGTTGTGAAGTGCTCGAGTAGTGGTGGGCGTGGTGCCGCCCACACCATACGAGGCGTTGCGGAGCGGCTGATCCGCGCGGCGCGCAGGCGCCGCGTATCGACAGCCGCTCTGCAGAGGGGGCAGCGGAGGACCGCGTCGAAGCGCAGGAGGCGCGGAGGCGGGGGCTGGAGCGAGGGGGAGACTTCCCCCCCTTGGAAGAACCGGAGTCAGAAAGCAGGAGTATGCGCGTACTTCCACTGGCATGGTACACAGCGTCCCTGAAAGGCTGGCTTGCGAATCAGCAGGCGCATGAAGCGATCAACCCGTTCTACGCCTCGTTCAAGCTCACCAGCAAGTGTCACTTCGGGTGTCCGTTCTGCAATGTCAAGAAAAGCCCCACGCCCGACCTCTCCACCGACCGTATCATCAGGATCCTTGACAATCTCTCGCGCTCGAGTGTCCTTATGACCAGTTTTGAGGGCGGGGAGCCGCTGTTGCGCGACGACATCGGCGAACTCCTTCACTACGTGCGCCGCCGCGGCCGCTTCTACCTGCTGTTCACCACCAGTGACCGCAACCTGTTCAGCCATCCGCTGGAGCGCTACGCCCGCTGCATCGACTTCTTCCATGTGTCAATCGACGAAGGGCACGGGAACATGGAGATGTTCGAGCGGCTCGACGAGCTCTGCGCCCTTCCCACGCACATGTCGGTGCAGACGGTGGTCACCCGCGACAGCCTCGAGGCCCTGGAAGACAAAGTGTCGCGGTGCCACGTATCCGGCGCGAGTATCGTGGTGATCCCCGCGGCCCGCATGGACAACGCCGAAGACCAGTTCCCCGACATGGACGAGTTCGAGCGGGTGCTCGAGACGCTGCGCAGGAAATACCCCGACACAATCCATACGCCGCGTGGGTTCCACGACGCCTACCGGCGGGGGAGATGCTCTTCGGGCTCGGTAATCATCGCGCCGGACGGGCGCCTGTACTACCCGTGCCATATCATCGGCACCAAGGGACCCGACCTGGCCGACACCGAACTGAGCGAATGGCTGGTGACACCCGAAGCCGCCGCGATGCGGCAGACGATGCGCTCGTGTCCCCGTAACTGCGGCTGGTACCAGTACTACTCGATCGATTCGTACACGTCGGTGCGGTCGGTGTATGAGTCTATCAGGCCGATGCTGTTCCAAGGGCGGAGACAAGGCGGGGCGAGAGGGAGATAGGACGCAGCACGCAGGACACAGGACATAGGACACAGAATATGGGACAGGGGAGAGTTCTTCCGTATTCTATCTACTGTGTCCTGTGTCCTACCTATTGTGTCCCCAGTTCCTTCAGCACTTCCACCACTTCCCGCAGCACCTTCACCAGCTGCTTGCGCTCAATCATGCTCATCTCACCGGCTGACGGCTCCGCTCCCGGGGGCAGCTGCGCCGCGGCTTCCGCTTCGTACTCGTCGCGGTCCTTGATATGCGCACACTTGCGGCGGGCGCCGGGTATCGTATACTGCTCTTCGTAGAGGAGAAACTTGATATAGTTGATAAGGTCGATGTCCTTGTCGCGGTAGGCACGGTTGCCCGCACGGTTCTTCTTGGGGTGCAGCTGGGGAAACTCGCTCTCCCAGTAGCGGAGCACGTGCGCCTCCAGCCCTGTCATCTCGCACACTTCGCTGATCGAGTAA
Source organism: uncultured Fibrobacterota bacterium (assembly GCA_964546395.1). Lineage (GTDB taxonomy): Bacteria > Fibrobacterota > Chitinivibrionia > Chitinivibrionales > CAZJJT01 > CAZJJT01. Next base: position 17,762 of record CAZJJT010000016.1, on the reverse strand, counting down.
TACGTTTTCCGGGCAGCTTCTCCGTTCATCTTCCGCTCCTTCCGCTACCGCTCCGCCTTCTGTTCCCGCGCCATCAGGTCGCGCACGGCCTCGCGCGCCGGCTTGCCCTCAAACAGCGTCAGGTACACCTGTTCGGCAATCGGCAGATCAATGCCGAGTTTCTTTCCCAGGTCGTGCACGGCCCGTGCTGTCTCCACTCCCTCCGCCACCATCACCATCTGCTTCAACGCTTCCTGCATGCTCAACCCCGATCCCACCAACTCGCCGAACTTGTGGTTACGGCTCTGCGTGCTTACGCACGTAGTGACCAGGTCGCCCATGCCGGCGAGCCCGAAGAACGTCTCTTCACGCGCCCCGAGCCTGCACCCCAGCCGCGTCATCTCCACCAGGCCGCGCGTGAGCAGCGCACCCTTCGTGTTGTTGCCCAGCCCGAGCCCGTCGCAAATCCCCGCCGCCACCGCCATGACATTCTTGGTGGAACCCGCCAGCTCCACCCCCCGCACGTCATCGTTGGTGTAGATCCTGAACGATTCGGTCGAGAACTCCCGCTGCACCATCTTTGCGCGCCCCTTGTCCTTCGACGCCGCCACGACGGTCGTTGGCACGTGACGGGCGACCTCGGCGGCCAGCGAGGGCCCCGAGAGCACCACCAGCCTCGACTCCTCCAGCTCCGGGATCTCTTCCGCCATCACATCGGTCATCAACGCGCCCGAGCCGTTCTCGATTCCCTTGGTGACTATCACCCACGCCTCAATCGCCCGCCGCGTCTGCGGCGCGCTCGTCGCCACCACGTGCTTCAGCGCGCCCCGAAGGAACTGCGCCGGCACGGCCACGACCACCACCGGACCGTAGCCCAGCGTCTCGACGCAGTCGTTGGTTACCACGATGGATTCCGAGAGGAACACTCCCGGCAGCTTCAGCGGGTGCTCGCGGAGCTTCCGCAACTGCTCAGCATCCCTCGCGTTGAATTCCCACAGGCAGATGCCGTGGCCACGCTGGTGAAGGAGGCTTGCCAGCCCAATTGCCCATGCGCCTGCTCCCAGTATCCCGATGTTCATCGCCGCACCCCCGCCGCTGCTGTCCGTCGCCGTGTGCCTGTCCCCGGCTTCCGTCTCGTCCCCACCGCCTTCCGCACCACTCCACCCGTCCTCCGCGCCGGCCCGCCCGTCTTGCGTCCCGGCGCCGTCGGCGCGCGGAACAGCACGCTCACCGGGCAGCCCGAGAAGTCCCACGTATCCTGTATGCTGTTGACAAGGAACCGTTCGTACGAAGGGCGTGCGAGTTCGTGGTTCGACGCGTACACGACGAAGGTCGGTTTGCCGGCGGCGATCTGCGTGCCGCCCATGATTTTCACCGGCTTGCCGCTCACGAACGGGTGCGGATTCTGCATCGACCACATGCGCAGCGCGTTGCGGAACTCGCCCGGCGGTATGCGACGCTGCATGCGCTCGGCAATCGCCATCGCCGTCTCCACCACGTGTATCACCCGCTGGCCGCTCAGTGCCGACACCGACACGATCGGCACATGCTTGAGCTGCATGTAGCGGTCGCGCAGCTCCTTGACCGTCAGATCGAACGTCCGGTGGTCCTTCTCCACCAGGTCCCACTTGTTCAGGCACAGGATCACGCCGCGGCCGATCTTGTCAACCTGTCGCAGGATCCGGAAATCCTGCTCGCCCGCCCCAAGCTTCGCATCCACGACCAGCACGCAGGTGTCGCTGCGCTCGATGCTGTCGAGGGCCCGGAGGTTGGCGTGGTACTCGACCCGGTCGTGCACGTGCGATTTCTTGCGCAGCCCTGCCGTATCAATCAGAGTGACATTCCTGCCGTGCCACATCAGGTGCGTGTCCACCGAGTCGCGTGTGGTCCCCGGCATATCATGCACTATCATGCGTGGCGCACCCAGCAGCCGGTTTACCAGCGAGGACTTGCCGGCGTTGGGACGGCCCAGGATCGCGAGTTTCAGCGAATCGGGGGGGGCGGCTGAAGGCGCGCCGCGCGGGGTGTGCCCGCGAACCAGCGCACAGGTGCGGTCAAGCAACGCCGGGCAGCCCCGTCCATGAAGTGCCGACACGGCGAGCGGGTCGCCAAGTCCCAGCGACATGAACGCCCCGAGATCGTAGCGTGTGGACGGCGACTCAGCCTTGTTGGCCGCCACCACAACGCGCTCGGCCGCTGCACGGCGCAACAACCCGGCAATGTACTGGTCGAGATCGGTCACCCCGCACGTGATATCCACCAGGAACACAATCGCATCAGCCTGCTCAACCGCCAGTGCAACCTGCGCCCGGACCTCCTCAGCTATACCATCACTTGAGGGCGGCAGCACACCTCCGGTGTCGGCGATCACGAGTCGCGTACCATCCCACTCCGTCTCGGCGTAGTTCCGGTCGCGCGTGACCCCGGACATATCATCAACCACCGCCGCACGTCTTCTCGCTATCCTATTGAAAAGACACGACTTGCCAACATTGGGACGACCGACTATGAGCACCACAGGAAGCTTCATTGGCCCCGACTTTCGAGAGCACGGCAACGATAAGCTACATTATCCCTAATTCCCTGTCAACCAAACCGATGTGATTGATGGCTTCACACCAAGTGTCAGGGGATGCCACTTTGGGGGCTTCGCGGGGCAGGGGGCGGGGAGGCACAGTGGCGAACGCCGGGATGCTGGCCGCCACCCACGGAGGTCGGCCGTTGTCTATCCCAACCCCAGCGCACTGCCAATCTGGTACACAAGGAACGCCGCCAGCCACGCGAATGCCAGCTGGTAGGCCACCGAGAACACCGACCAGCGCCAGTCCTGGAGTTCGCGGACAAGGGTGACAAGCGCCACCACACAGGGCGTGTAGAGGAGCACGAACAGCATGAACGCGAACCCGGTCAGCGGAGTAAAATTGTCACGGATACGACTGCGGAGCGTCTGACTTTCCTCTGCCTCGTCGTCCCCCACCCCGTACAGCACGCCCATCGAGCTTACCACGATTTCCTTGGCCACGAACCCCGCCATCAGCGAAACTGACGCGCGCCAGTCAAACCCCAGCGGCTTCATCACCGGCTCCACCAGTCTGCCCAGGCGGCCGATATAGGTCCGGCTTACCACTGCGCTCGCATGCTCCTGCTCGAGAGTGCGCAACTGCTCCTCGGCCAGTACCGGACTGAGTCCCTTCGCCACTTCCGCCTCCACCTCAGCCGTCGCCTTCACATGCTGCTGCACCAGTTCCGGCGACTTCGGGTAGTTGCCGAGGTACCAGATTGCGGCCGTACACACCAACACCACTCCGCCCATTTTCTGGAGGTAGTGCCGCGCGCGTTGCCACATGTGGATCAGCACGCTGCGGAACGTGGGGATGCGGTACGGCGGAAGCTCCATGACGAATGGCGTGTCCTCTCCGCGGAACAGCGTGCGCTTGAACAACAGGCCCATGCCGAAGAAGGCGACCAGGCCGAACGCGAAGTTGAACAGGAACACGACTGCCCCCGCGTGCGTGGCAAACAGTGCCCCGGCAAACAGCACATACACCGGGAGCTTCGCCGAGCAGCTGATGAGCGGTGTGAGCAGGATCGTTTTGATCCGGTCGCGCCGCGACTCGAGCGTACGCGCGGCCATGATCGCCGGCACCGTGCAGCCCATACCCATGATCACGGGTACGAAGCTCTTTCCGTGGAGTCCGATCGCGTTCATGAACCGGTCCATGATAAACGCGGCGCGCGCCATGTATCCGGTGTCTTCCATAACTGCAATCCCCAGGAACAGGACCATGATCTGCGGCAGGAATGACACCACACCCCCCACGCCCTTCAGCACTCCTTCCACCAGGAGCCCCTGCACGGGGCCCTCGGGGATGGCGCGGGCGGCCAGGTCCGCGAGGAGGCCGAACAGCGCCTCCAGCAGCTCGCCGGGGTACGCGCCCAGCGCGAACGTCGCCTGGAACAGCAGCCACATGAACAGGAGGAACACCGGGTAGGCGAACACCGGGTGGGTCAGAATCTGATCGATACGGTCCGAGAGTTCCACACGGTTGATTCCCGGCCGGGCCACGGTTGCTTTCAGCGCACCCGCAACATAGCCGTAGCGCGCTTCGGCCACCAGTGCCTCGGGGTCCTGCCCGCTCTGGCGCACTATCTCCTCCGACTGCACCCGTACCTCTTCACGTACCCGCGGATCAGCGGCGTACAGCTCTGTCACCTGCGCGTCGTTCTCCAGCAGTTTCAGCGCTACCCAGCGTGCAGGGTAGCGCGTGACCGAGGCCAGGGCCGGAAGGGCGCAGAGAGCATCGAGTGCACGGCCTATCTCCCGTGGCAGCGGCGCAAGTACCTGCGTGCAGCAGGTCTCGTTGCCACGTGCCATCGTCACGGCGCGCGCCAGAAGGTCCCAGACCCCTTCCCCCGTCCGCCCCACGGTCGTCACTATCGGCACGTGCAGCAGCCGTTCCAGCTTCGACACGTCGATACGCAGCCCACGCGCCTGCACCTCGTCCCACATGTTCAGCGCGAGCAGCGGCCGCACCCCCAGCTCCATCAGCTGCACGGTCAGGTACAGGTGCCGTTCGAGGTTCGTCGCATCCACCACCTGCACCACCACGTCGGGGTGCTGCTCGACGATGTAGTCTCGTGCTACCCGCTCCTCCATCGAGAACGCGCTCAGCGAGTAGGTGCCGGGGAGATCGACAATGGTCAGCGTATCGTCGCCGAGGGCCGCGTGCCCCTCCTTGACCTCGACGGTTACACCGCCCCAGTTGCCCACGTGCTGGTGCGCGCCGGTGAGCGCGTTGAACACGGAGGTCTTGCCGCTGTTAGGGTTGCCGGCAAGGGCGATGGTGAGACGGGTACTCATAGTCCGAGCACCCGTGAGGCAATCGCGAAGTAGATGAGCAGCCCGGTCGCGTCGGCGATAGTCGTTATCAGCGGGTTGCTTGCAACCGCCGGGTCGATGCTGAGCCGGGCCAGGATGAACGGGAGGATCATGCCGACGAAGTTCGCCACCACCACGATGGCAAACATGGTGAGCCCCACGACAGCACCGATCTGCAGTCCGGCATAGCCGCCCGCGTGGAACGTGCCCATGAGCCACCCGAGTGCTCCGAGTGACACGCCCAGCAGTACGCCGACCACCAGCTCCTTCAGCAGCGTCTTCAGCCATTCGTCCAGCTCCACATCACCGGTCACCAGCGCGCGCAGCATCAGTGTTGCCGCCTGTGCCCCGGCGTTGCCGGCAGTGCCGAGCAGCAGCGGAATGAAGAACGTGAGGACAATCGCCTTCTGCAGTTCGGCCTCGAACAGGGCGATGATACTCGCCGACACGAGATTCACAAGCACCAGTATCACCAGCCACACGATACGCTTCCTGAACAGTGTCACGATACTCGCCTGGCGGTAGCTCATGCGAAGCGGCTCCACCGAAGCCGCGCGGTGGATGTCCTCGGTGGTCTCCTGCTCCGCCACATCCATCACGTCGTCGATCGTGACGATCCCGAGCAGGATGCCCTGCGAGTCGACCACGGGAAGCGCCACGATGTCGTAGTCGGCCATGGTTTCTACCGCCTTCTCGCGGTCGTCGTAGGCCGACAGGCTCACGAAATTGCGATCCATGATACCGCTGACGGGTGTGGCGAGGTCGGTGAGTATCAGCCGGCGCAGCGGCATATCGTCGAGGAGCTTCCCGGCTTCATCACGCACGTAGATACGGTTGATCGTCTCACTGTCGGGACCGCGCTCGCGTATGGTGCGCAGCGCCTGCTCCACCGTATCACTCTCGTGCACCGCGACGTAGTACGGCGTCATCAGGCGGCCCACGCTCTCCTCGGGGTAGCCAAGCAGGAAGCGCACTTCCTTGAGGTCGTCGGGAGACAGCAGCGACATCAGCCGCTTGGTCATGCGCGCCGGGAGCTCGTCGAGGAGCGCCGCACGGTCGTCGGGGTCAAGCTCCGAGAGAAGCGCGCGTGTCTCGCCGTCGGTCAACTCCCGCAGCAGCCAGTCCTGCTCGTCACGCTCGAGGTACGAGAACACATCGGCGGAACGCTCGCGGTCCAGCGACCGCAGCAGCATCACCCGCTCCCGCTTCTCCAGCTCGTGAAGCAGCTCCGCCACCTCGGGCACTTCCCACGTGGCGAACTGCTCCCGCAGGTCCGACCACTTGCGGGCGGCAATCAGCTCCGACACGCGCGGCACGATGATGTCGACGGTTTCACGGTCCATCGCTGTCTCCAGGCTCTCCGGGCACGCGCGAGACCTCTATCTGCGCCGCCTCCGCCACCCGAAGGCTCAAATGGGCAGCCCCGAGCGTCAGCTCCAGCGGGTCGCGCAGCGGGGCATACTTGACAATGGCGATTTCACTGCCGCCCACCAGGCCCATCTCGAGCAGTCGTTTCCGCAGAGCACCGGCCCCCGCCACCCGCACCACCCGCACCCGGTCGCCTTGTCTGCATTCACTCAGAGTCAGAGGTGTCTGTGTGGCCACAAGCGGTTCCCTTCCCTCAGTTGAGAAGCTCAACGACGACGCGCCGGGTCTGCCCATGTCCCAGCGCCAGCCGCGCGCCACCCACCTGCACCACCATCATGCCGATGCCGTGGTTGCTCAGCACTTCACCTTCGATGCCCGGTGCAATGCCGAGGTCGGCCAGCCGCTTGCCGCCCCCAAATCCCCAGCCCATGCCGCCGCTCTGCTCCATCCGCACTACCCGGAAGCGTCCTCCCGTCTGCACCGCCGCCAACGCCATCTCGCCCGGCCCGGCGCCGCCGAAGCACCGCTCGCAGAGGCCGCGTATCAGCAGACGGTGGGAGAAGGAGTGAAACCCGTGGCGGCGGGCCACCTCGAGCTGCTGCTGCTCTATCTGCGGCGAGGAGAACTCGATAATCGCGCCGCAGCGAAGGCAGTAGAGATGGTCGTGGTGCTCGCCGATGTGAAGGTGCTCGTAGCGCACCCGCCCGTCCGGAAACTGCCGTTCGCTGGCAAACCCGTAGTCCACCAGCAGCTGCATCGTCCGCCGCGCTTCCTCCAGGTCAAGCGTGGCACCCCGCGACCGCACGTGGTCCTCGATATCGCGCAGGGCGACATGGTGGTCGGCGCTGAAGAAAAACTCCAGGATATCGCGCGAGACAGGGTCGAGCTGCACCTCGTTGGCTTCGAGGAGCGCCGTGCACTCCCGCAGAAGGTTCTCATGTGCCGCTGTGCCCATTGCTCCTGCACTCCCTGCACAACCCTACCATCTGTACCGTGTGCTTCTCGAGTGTGAACGCATGCATGCGCGCCAGCGCCTCGATGCGCCGCTCCAGCACGCCGTCGCGTACCTCCAGCACCCGTCCGCAACGGCGGCACCGAAGGTGCTCGTGGTGAGCACGGCTGAGGACCGACTCGTAGTGCGCATGCGCTTCGCCAAAGTCAACCTTCCGTACGATTCCCGAGCGCTCCAGGTGGGCAACTGTCCGGTACACAGTGGCACGACTTGCGCCGCGCCTGCTCCGCCGCAGCCGCGCGACCAGCTCTTCAGTGCCGAAGTGCGGCCCCATCCCCGCAATCGCTTTCAGGACCGTCTTGCGCTGCGCGGTCATCGCTCCGCCCGTTGTCCGAAGGTAGCTCCGGAACCGGTCCTCGCCTTGCCTGTCGACACTGCTGCCCATTGCGTGCGCTCCACATTGAGATAGTGTCTCAATACGGCCCTAATTATAAATCCGGGAACAGCTTACCGGCAACTTCCCGCAGACGTATTTTACGGGTGTCGGGCCGCCATGGCGGCTGCCAACCCCAAAGGAGCCATTCCGTTGAGACACCCCGTCCCTGCACTCCTGCTTCTTGCGGCATTTGGCACGCACGGCCAGTCGGGGGTACCCGACCTTGTGTTCCACGGCGGGCGCATGATGGGGGACGTGCGGGTGGGGGGGATGGCTACCAGTGGCAGTGGCCTCGCCAGCGGTGCGTTCAGCGTGTGGTCAAACCCGGCGCTGGTGGACGCCTACTGCCGTGAGCAGAAACTCAGCGGGCTGGTGAGCGGGCTCAGCTACGCGCACAGCGGCTCGCTCTACGACGGGCACGTGGTGAGCGGGGGCGCCGGGTACCACGGCGAGGAGAAGGGGACCATTGTCAACATGTACCGCTACCTCCAGGGCAACGGCGAGCCGCAGACTGACTACCAGTCGGTGATCACGTATGCCGGGCAGATGTTTGACAGGGGTGAGCGGCAGGGGCCGGTGAACTACGGAGTCAATATCCGTTACGAACAGGCCAACTGGAAAACAACCGGGCTGCCCACGCTGTACTCGGGCTGGTTGCCGCCGGACTCCACCGAGTGGCAGACCTACGACTCGGTCGCCGCACCGCCGGGCTCGCTGCTCGAGCGACGCCTGATGCTTGACCTGGGTTTCTTTCAGTCCAACATACTCACCAACCTCGACCTCGGCCTGGTGTTCCACAACCTGTTCGGCTACGTCTGGCGCGAGATCCGTCCCACGGCCGTGCAGACCGTCTCGTACCACGACGTCGACACGGCGGACACGGTGACGTGGACGTACAGAGGCGACTACCGCACCGAGAACGGCTGGACCGACAGTTGGCACCGCCGCATGACCGTCGGTCTCGCGTTCCACTCCAACGTGCTTCCCGGCCGCCTGGCAGTGCGTGTCCCGCTCGACGTGGAGTTTGTGGGGTTGTTCGAGCGTGAGCGCGAAACGCATGTGATGTTCCGCTGCGGCGCCGAGGTCGAACTCAAGGAGATACTGATACTGCGCGGCGGGTACGGTCGTGAGCCTGACCTGGTTGAGTATGGCCGGAACCCGAAGAACGAGCATGTGTACGGCGGCGGTCTTGGTGTGCGTTGGCGCGGCCTGCACGTCGATGCGTTCCTTACCAACAGGGAGTGGGGCTTCGGCGCCTCATTCGACTACTGAAGCCGCTGCGCTGCCTCCCGTGTCGGCCGCCGCGGTGTCGGGTGGCGGGAGATACCTGCCGCAGTCGCGCGCAGCAGCCGGTGTGGTCTGCCTGAGGTAGCGTTCGTACTGCGAGTAGAACCCGCCGGGCGATGGGGTGCCGGCACGTTTCAGCAGACCCCGGCTCAGGTACCCGTGCAGCGTCTTGCCGTCCCGCGGCCCGGTGTAGCGCGTCACGCACTCGCCGATGCATGACAGGGTCACGTCGCGGATGTCCGGCGTGGTGTCGCGGCGGTCGAACTTCGAGAGATCGATGCGGATCACGGCGTTCCACATCCCGTAGTTGGTGCGCTCCTTGCTGTCCGCCGATGCGTAGAACGGCCTGATGATGTCGTCGGTGGTACCGCTCTTGGCGAAGTTTGACAAGGGCTCATCCACCAGCAGTGCGTTGGGGTCGAACACCGTGTCCACCATCGCCGCGCTGTCGAGCGGCCAGGCGATGTCGTAGGCGCCGAGCCGGTCCCACGGGTTTGATATCAGCCGCTTGTGCATTCCCAGCCAGGTCGGGCGGATATTGTTGACGTCGGCGAACGGGTGGTACCGCTTGATCGTGTCACTCACCGGCACGGGCCGGCCGTTGAGCCGGAGACTGTCGACGAACAGCGACGGGTGTTCGGCGGGGCGCTCGATCAGATCGTTGCCGTAGAGCACGTTGAACAGGTGCATTTGCTCGAGCAGCGACAGCTCGAGGGTCCCAAGCGCTACCGAGTACAGGCTGTCCGACACCGCCCGCCGCGACTCTTCGGGACCCACCGAATCCACCGGGGCGCCCACGATGCGCGCCAGTTCGCGATAGGCCCGCACACCGGTGGTGTAGCGGAGCTTGAGCTTCTCGCGGATCCGCGGCAGCGCTCCCAGCCGGTAGTAGTACTGCACCATGGGGAACGCCTGGTCCAGAAGATCCCAATCGCGGCTGTAGAGCTGGCGATCGAGACGGTAGCAGGTCTCAACGCCGAGGATGTTGTTGCTCACGGCAAGATGTTCGAACACGTACTGGCATCCCTCGAACACGTCGTCGTGGTTGTGCACCTCGTAGCCCCGCCCCGGTACCGCGCTGCGCGCGAAGCGCACACCCACCGCCCTGCCGCCCCGCGATACGAGCGAGCGCTGCCACGCCACCGGCTCCGCGACAGGCAGGCTGTCGTTCCACATGTCGTACGGCGCGAACACGCCCTGGTCGAAGCACAACGCGTTGAAAATCGGTTTGGCGGTGGAAGAGCCGTTGGGGGTGCGGTAGCGGCTCAGGCCGGCCAGCCGCGAGCCGATCTGGTCGCGCGAACAGTATGCGAGAAGCTTGCCGCTGCGGCTGTCCATCACGGCGTAGGCGTAGTACTGCCCGTCTACCGTGAGCATCCGTGGCGTGTACCAGAAGACGCTTCTTCGGTACGCGCGCCTTCCCGTCTTCCTGTAGCGCACGTTGGTGATCAGCGTATCGCCGCTGTCGAGCGCGGTACGGTACTGCGCGCCCGGCTCGGCAAACGTGTCGGGCGCACTCAACACGCATGCGTGGCGCAGCGTGTCGAGGGGTACCACTTCGCTGGTTACGTCCTCGCCGGTGCTGCCGATGCGCACCTCGGTACGGATAGTGGTGTCGGGGCCGTACCCGCGGTTCGCGACCAGCTTCTCGAGCTGCTTCTGCAGACCGAGGTCGATCGTGAGCTGCACCGTCAGGTTGCCTTTGCGCCTGATAAGCGAGTTGGGGTCGATGATGTCGAGCTGGACGAGTTCGTCCTCGGGCGTGCCGTTACGTCGTAGTGCGGCCAGCCAGTACTCGTTGGCGCAGTCGACCAATTGCCCGTGGTCGGTCACGACGCGTCGCGGCTGCGCAAACTGCAGCGAGTCCAGCGCTGTCAGCACGCTGTGCTGTTTCGCGCGGTCCCATTCCAGTGCCCGCGCCATGCGCGGCATGTCGACATGGCACTGGCGCACGATCTTGTCACGCAGGTTGCGCCCCCACTTCACCATGCGCGCCACGTAGAGGCACTGCGCATCGCTGAGTTGCGCCGGTGCGCAGCTGAACAGGCCGAGGGCGATGTCCTTGCAGCCAATCAGACCGTAGTCGCTCGTCACACAGTGGTTGAGGTAGACCTCGAGGATCTCCTCCGGCGAGTACATCTTGCGCAGCGCTGCCGCGATACGCATCTCGCGCAGTTTGCGGCCGATACTGCGGCTGACATGTCGCCGCCCTTCCTCGTCGAGCCGCGAGATGAACAGCTTGGCCACCTGCTGCGTAATCGTCGAGGTGCCCTGCGGGGCCCGCAGCCTGAACGAACTCACCGTCTTCCAGGCCGCGGTCAGGGCCGCGCGCACGTAGCTGCGGAACTCGAAACCCAGCCGGTTGTTCCAGAACCGCTCATCTTCGGCCGCCACCAGCGCCCGTACCAGTGTCTGCGGAAACTCCTCGAACTGCCCCCGCGTGTGATCGGTACGGATTGTTGCGACTGGCCGCTGTTTGCGGTCGACAATGCTGATAGTGTTGGAGTACACGTTGACTTCGTTGAGCCGCGCCACGAGGCTCAGTGAGGGGTAGTCGCGCAGCCGCACGCCGTCTACGACTGCTACCACGGTTTGCCGCCCCGTCGTGTCTTCAGTGAGTCGCTGCGCCTGCTGTTCCATGGCCTGGTTGGTGAGAATGTCCTGCCAGGCCGCGCCGAACTCGGTTGAGAGGAGCCCGCGCTGCTCCAGATCGACCAGCTTCTGCCCCCAGCGATCGAAGTAGCGCTCGAACGCGGTCTTGGCCACCAGGTAGGCCGGCCAACTGAGCGCGGCCATGGCGCCGAGAACCACCAGGAGTGCGACACCGAGCGTTTTCAATCGCATGTCTGGCGCAATATACTCGCAGGACTTGCCGGCCACAGTCGTGCAAAACCGCCCGGCGACGGGCCGCGGCGCGCCGTGTTATTTTGTATCACTGTTTTCTGCCTACGGGGGGTATGCTGCTGGCTGAGCACTCCAACGGATTGCGGCACGGGGCGTGGCGCGGGCCAGCGACGGTTCGCGCGGCGCTGACGCCCGTTGTGGCCCTGGTGCTCGTGTCCTGCTGTCCGAAAGTGACCACGGTGGAGGCTGTCCCCGACGGCAGGCCGCCGGTCGTCGCGGCACAGCGGGGGGACACGCTTGCCTACCATGTGGCGTTTCCCGACAAGGCCCACCGCAAGCAGTTCGTCAAGACGTTCGAAGCGTTCCTCGATCGGTATCCCTACGCCGCGGTGCGCCGCGACACCACCGACCAGACGGTCGTGATGCGGCTGGTGCCGTGGGAACACCGGGACACGCGCGACACCGCGGTGGCCGACTCGGTCGGACTTGAGCCTGTCGACGAGGGGGACTTCGTCGAGCAGGTTGTCGAGCTATCGGTCGATTCGCTTCGGCCCGCGTTCGGCGGCACGGTGAGTGTCTACTCGGACCGGGAGTTCTGGGACGGTCACCTTGCCGAGCTTCTCCGGACGTACCCCTTCGCTCTTCCCCCGACTGCCCGCCCGGGCGCGCCCGACAGTGTCCCACCCGGGCTGCTCAGTGCCACCCAGCTCAGCCCGAAACGCATCGCCTTGACCCTGGCCCCTTCGCTGCGCACTGCAGCCGGTGCGCCGGTGGGCGCGTTCGAGCTGGCCGGGCGGTGGACTGCCCTGGTGAAAGCGCGGCCCGGCGAAGGGCTTGCGCTGTTCAGGCATGTGAAGGGGGTGAAGCCGTTTATCGGGGGCGCGGAAGCGGTGATACCGGGGTTCGTGGTAAGCGGGAAGGAGTCGGTGACGTTGGTGCTGGAGGAGGAGGATCCCGAGGCGGCCGTGCGGCTGGCAACGCCGCGGCTGATGCCGGCTGAGCTGGCGCTCGGCCCCTACGTCGCTTCACCGGCCCGCGGCGCGCGCGTCGTGGTCAACGCCAACCGGCGCGGCGCGGGTGGCCCACCCTGGCTCGAGGCGTGCACGGTGGTGCTGGGCGGCGACCGCAACCCGGCGCTCAACTACTCGCTCAAGAAGTACGACTGCATGCTGCTGACATTCAAGGAAGATGTCGAGTATGCGCGCCGGTCGCTGTGTGGCGACTCACGGCTGGTCCCGCTGGAGCCCGAGCGCTATTTCCTGTCTGTCAACAGCCCGGACATCGGCGCGCGACGCTGGCTGTGCGGCCGTGTCAACGCGGCACAGATGCTCTCGTCGTCGGTGCGGGCCGAGGGGAAAGTGATTGGTGCGCTCGAAAGCGACGCGCCCGTCGTGGCCCAGCCGCCAGCCGAGGGAGAGCCGCCGCCCGCCGAAGAGGTGACGATCCTGCACCGCGCGGGCGACCCGGTGTCGTCCCGCATCGCCCAACGGCTGCTTGCCGACCTGTCTCAGGCGCGGGTGGCTGCGCAGACCCGGGCGGCGGGGGCCACGGAGTACGAAGCCGCGTTGCTTGACGGGGGCTATACCATAGCGGTAGGATGGGTGGGGGCGGCGGTGGTGCGCGACCGCGCGGAGCAGCTCCGGCTGGCGACTATCTGGTTTGACGACGATACCGATGAGAACGCCCGGCTGGCGCAGGCCCGCGAAGTGCCGTTGTTTGAGATCCGGCGCTACGCTCTGTGCCGCAACCGGATTGATTTCGCAGGGGACTCGCTGGCCGACATGTTCGTGCAGCGTGCCCCGCTCACAGAGGAGCAGGGCGACGATGAATGACGACTCGATCCGCATGCCCATCGAGATCATCCTGATTGCCGAGGACGAGGGGGCGTTGCTGCCGCTGGAGGAGCAGCTCACCGAGGTGGCGCCGTTCCAGTTTGTCATCGACCACGCGCAGGGGGTCAGCAAGGCCTGCGAGATGCTTCGCGACAAAGCCTACGACCTGGCCCTGCTCGACCTCGCCTCGAGTGACGGCACCGGGCTGCAGACGTTCCGCAGTCTCAAGGAGTTTGTGGGGGAGATGCCGATTGTGGTGTTGGCGGGGATTGACGACGAAAGTGTGGCGATGCAGTCGATGTCGGAGGGGGCCCAGGACTATATCCTGAAGGGCCATGTTACCAACCGCTACCTGGCCAACGCACTGCGCTACGCGGTCACGCGCCAGAGACTGCGCGAACGACTGGTCAACGCCGCGCACCTCGACGAACTGACCGGGCTGTACAACCGTCGCGGCCTGCTCAATCTCGGCCAGCAGCAGATTGTCATGGCCGACCGGACGCGCCGCGGGCTACTGCTGTTCTACGTCGATCTCGACGACATGAAGCGGATCAACGACAAGTTCGGTCACAAGACCGGTGACCAGGCTCTGGTCGATACCGCCAACCTGTTCCGGCGCTCGTTCCGCAAGTCGGACGTTATCTCGCGGATCGGCGGTGATGAGTTCGCGATACTGGCGATCGAAACCGCGCAGAACGGCCGCGAAGCGGTCCTGACCCGCCTGCAGAACAATATCGTGCAGTTCAACTCCAACGAGCGCCGTCCCTACCACATATCGCTGAGCGTCGGTGTGGCGCCGTACAATCCCGATGACCCGTGCACGATTGAGGCGTTCCTCGACAGGGCCGACAAGCTCATGTACGAGGAGAAGTCGCGCCGCAAGAGAAGCGCGACCTGAGCAGGTACCTGTGTCACCCCTGCGTTTGCTGGTGGGGGAGGTGTCCCCCTCGCTTCAGCCTGCGTGCTCGCGCCATGGGCGCGCCAACGCAGTCTTCCGCTGCCCCCTCTGCGGGGTGGCCGCCGATGCCGCGCGCAGGGCGCGCAGCGGATCGGCCCCCGCCGCAACGCCCCGCAAGGTGAGTGTTTGACTACGGCAGCGACTCGATACTCAGTGAATCGAGTCCCGAGAGAAGCCGGGTTGATGACGAGCCGAAGACAACGTCATTGGAAACCAGTTCGCGCACACTCACCGAGAACGTGTCCACCAGTGTCCACGTGAGTCGCTGCGATTGGGTCAGGTACGTGTCGTACCCGATGACGCTGTCAATCGAGACCAGGGCGAATCCGCCGGAGGCCTCGCATGTGTCGTACGCCGTGGTGTCACCCGGAAGCACATGGTCGAACAATGCGCCCCCGATGGAGACGCCGAACAGCTCAAGCGAGTCGATGGTTTCGGCCGTCGAGCCAATGGACACGTTCACATGGTACAGCCTGTTGACCGCCCGCACTTTCGTGGTCCCAAAGAGCTCAGACAGCGGGATCAGGTTGTCGTCGAGTACGATCACATTCTGCTCGTACCTGCGGATGGTGACATGGTAGGTACCCACATCACTGACAACCGTCCGTTTCGTGTTGTTCCAGGGCGGCGTCCCGATTTCGACAAACACGGCCAGGCTGTCGATAGTCAGTGCCACACTCGACCCGTAGTCGTCGGTGATCGAGTAACCCGTTTCGGCGCCCGCGCGCACCACGCTCCAGCTGAGGTCGCTGCCGATGCGCAGACCGTAGACATGCACCGAATCCACTGTCGGCACGTTGGGGATCTGGATACCCTCCAGGTCGTTGCGCACCATCACTTCGGTGTCATCCATGCCGACCTTCCCCGAATCGCCGCACCCCGCCACGACCACGCACGCTGCAAGCGCCATCCACACTGTCCTGCGCATAGAGTCTCCCCGGACCTGATATGCCGGGACACATGTCCCGGCCAGACCCATTCACTAAGATAAACGCTGAACCACCCATCCGCAACAGAATCAGCGGTAGTCTACGTCACTGCCAAAGCGCCGGTGGAACCACCCGAACCAGTGCTCGGGCGCCTGCCGAATCCACCGCGAGAGCACATCGTTGTGGTCCGCCTGGTAGGCCGCCACGAACTCCTCCGAACGCTCGCGCGGCACCCCCAGCTCACGCCCCTCCTCGGTGTGCACGTGATACACGCCGTGCGGGTCCATGATCGCGTACACCAGCATCACCGAACAGCCCGTGTGCTGCAGCAGACCGGCGACAGTCCGCACCGTCGGTGCCGTCGTGCCGAGGAACGGCGCGGGGACACACTGTCCCCGGATATTCTGATCTATCAGCACCGCCACCATGCTGTTGCTCCTCAGCGCAGCCAGCACCTGCCGTGTCGCCCGTCCCTTGTGGATTGTCACCACACCGGTGTCACTGCGGCGGGCGATCAGCCACCGCTCCACCAGCGGGTTGCGCATCGGCATGGCCACCACGCAAAGGCTGGGGACCGAGCGCCCGAAGATGGTGGCGAGGGCCTCCCAGTTCCCATAGTGGCCCAGCACCAGCAAGGTGCCTTTCCCCCGTGAAAGCGACCGCGCCACAAGGTCCTCGTGGTGCGACACATACGGAAGGCTGCCTGGACGGCTGCGGAGGAAATCAGCGATGTACCGACCGGTGGTGCGGTACAGAAGGCGCGTGATGCGCTTCATCGCACGCTCATCCCACAGGCCCACGTGCCGAAGGTTGCGGTCGACCACCTTGCGGCGCACCCCCAGGCGGTACAGCAGAGCGCCGAACCAGGCCCCTGCGCGGAGGGACAGGGGGCGGGGCAGAAGCCGGAACAGCAGCTCCAGCAGCCGGAGTGTTGCGTACTGGACACGATGAGAGAACGCTACCCAGCTGGCCATCGCTGCAAAATACGTCCAACACCCAAACCGACAGGCCGGTGGTACTATATTCTGCTGTTCCTGCCGCCATGGCGGTCGTGACAATTCTACACAATCCAGAAAAGGTTACACTGTCTGATATACACAGTATTGCTGAACCCGTCCCTCGACGTCTGGTACAGCGTGCCGGAATTGCGGCCGGGCGAGACCGAGACCGACCTTCCCTCCCAGTCCCATCCGGCAGGCAAGGCGCTCAACGCGGCCCGTGTGATCCGCACGCTGGGCGAGCAGGTGTGCGTGACCGGTCTGATGCCGCGGTACGGGCGGCCGTTGTTCGATGCCACGTGTCGGCGATGGGGGATTGCGACCGATTTCCTGCAGGTGGAGGGGTTCGTCCGGGTCAATTCGACCGTACTGGAGAAGGAGACCGCTCAGACCACGCACCTGAGCAGCCGGGGACCACGGTTCTCCACGCGGATACAGGATGAGTTCACGGCGTTCGCGCTGGAGAGGATGAAAGAGGGTGATCTGTGGGTGTTCTGCGGCAGCGTACCGACGGGATTCGATGGTGCCGTGTACCGCACGCTGGTGCGCGAGGCGAAGAAGCGGGGAATAACTACGCTTCTCGACGCACGCGGCGAGGCGTTGAAGCTCGGGGTACGCTCGAAACCGGACGTGCTGAAGCCGAACCTGGCGGAGCTGGAAGGGTACTATGGGGAGCACATCGAGGGGACCCGGCATATCACGCTCAAGGGCAAGCGGTTCCTCGACATGGGTATTCCCTACGTGTTCGTGTCGCTGGGCGAGGACGGGATGATTGCGATTCACGAGAACGACTGTCTTCTGTGCATGGTCCCGCAGGTGAAAGTGGTTGACACGGTGGGGTGTGGTGATGCGGTGGTTGCGGGCGTGGTGGTCGGCCTTCAGCGGCGGTTCTCGTTCTCCGAGACCTGTCGTCTGGCAGCGGCGTGCGGGGTGTCGAATGCGATGCATGCGGGGGCCGGCTCGGTGCGGCGCGAAGAGGTGTGGCAGATCATGGAAGAGGTATCAATCGAGAACGCCTGAATCAGGGCGGGGGTGCACACATGGGCAGCAGAGTACTGGTGACAGGAGGCGCGGGGTTTCTGGGTTCGCACCTGTGCGACAGGCTGGTTGAGCAGGGCCACGACGTCATCTGTCTCGACAACTATTTCACCGGGCGAAAGCGCAATATCGAGCACCTGATCGGCCGGAAGAACTTTGAGCTGCTCCGGCACGATATCACGTTCCCGATCTTCGTGGAGGTCGACCGCATCTACAACCTCGCCTGTCCGGCCTCGCCGGTGCACTACCAGTACAACCCGGT
>CAZJJT010000015.1:2324-20295 GCA_964546395.1 uncultured Fibrobacterota bacterium | reverse complement strand
TGTTGGTTCCTGACTATGGTCAACCGACGCCGATTCCTGCAGTTGGAAGGACAAACATCCTGTCCCCGTGCGCACAGTCTGTTCGTGGTGCTGGAGCACATGTCTCGACATGCACCCCCGGGGAGTATCTTGGCAGACATATGGACGCGGTAAGCACGTTGGTGCATCGAGTGCTGGAATGGGTTGGCGCTGTGCCGCTGGTGCCGGTGTATTACGCGCAGGACAACATGACCGGACGCGTGCGCACCCCCGTTGGCCCACTTGCTGAGTTCCTGCTAGTCACCGCGGGAGCGTTTGAGTTCAGAGTCGGCGACAAGAGGAGGCAGCTCGCCGCAGGCGACCTCGCGGTGTTCAACGCGCACTTCGGCAATGAAGGCGACCTCTGTGACTCGACAGACCGCTACGCCTGCGTGTCGCTGTCGGTTGAGGGAACCCGGCAGTTCAGTGATCTTGCGCGCGGGCCGTGGCTGGAGTCCGTGCACGTCGGCAACCTGGAGCAGGTGTTGGCGAAGTACCGAACGGTCGCGTTGGTGCACTGCGCCCCGGCAGGCCCGGTGCGGGCGTTCCAACTGAAAGCGACCGTGCTCGACCTGATGAGCAGCCTGTACGAGGAGGCGCAGCGGTCAGCGTCAGGACAAGGCGACGGATCGGCGGTCAGCCGTGCCACAACATTCATCATGGAGCACCACGAAGAGCCCGGGCTTACCCTCACGCGTATCGCCCGGGCTGCGCACGTGTCGTCGGCACACCTGTGCCGCGTGATGAAGTCGCAGGCAGGGCTCTCGCCGATGCGCTATCTCGAGGAAGTGCGGATCAAGCGCGCGACTGACTTGCTGCGCCACACCGTCCACGATGTCAAACGTGTGAGCTACATGGTTGGCTACGCCGACCAGCTCTACTTCTCCCGCGTGTTCCGCCGTCGGACCGGCACCAGCCCCACCGGCTACCGTCTGCATCAGTCCCGCACCCACCCCACGTGAACCCCCCCCCCGGCCGTGGCCGGACCACGACGAGCCAGGCCAGCGCCCCCAAGGCGCACGGCATCACTTTTCTCCATACAGCCGCAAATGTGGTGCATATGCGCGGTGTTGATCTCTGACCGTACATCGGGTACTATTGTCCATGCATACCGTTGCCGCCAGCGACGTGCACCGGTGCAACTGGAGACAGACCATGATCAGAGGAACACTGTGGGACATCGGCGACGATGCTTCCATGCGGAAGATTGACCGCGCAGTGGTGGAATTGCTGACCAGGGGCGGCGCCCGGATAGAGCATGAGGGACTGCTTGACCGGCTCGAAGCCGCCGGGTGCCGAACCGACCGGGCTGCCCAGCGATGCTACCTGAGCGAGAGACTGATCCGCGAGGCAACGTCGCAACTCGGCGGAAAGGCCAGGGACTCGGTCGAGATTGCGGCAGGATGGGATCCGAAGTGGCACATGTGCCACGGAGGGAGCCATCCCCACTACCTGGACTGGCCAGGCGCCGAGCGTCGATTGGCCACGCGGCAGGACGTGGTCGATATGGCCAGGATGGCCCACCAACTCGACGAGTTTACGAACGTGGGTAAGGTACTCACCTGCAGCGAGGTGGACCAGCGGATCGAGCCGCTCTGGACCTGCCTTCAACTCTCCCGCATTACGGACAAGCCCCAGGGCGGCGGTGAGGTCTTCTTCGCCGACTACCTGGACGACCTCGTGGCCATGGGAGAGGTAATCACCGGACGCTCGGGTGACACTTCGCTGATGCCCGCGTGCGATTTCTTTGTGCAGCCGCTCATCCTGGAGCGCAACCAGGCGGCGTGCTTTGTGAAGAAGCGCGAACTGGGCCTTCCCGTACATCCGGGAACCATGGCCGTGGCGGGCATGAGCGGGCCGGTCACCATCGCCGGAGTGGTGGCGCTCTCGGCTGCTGAACTGGTTGCAGGCTGGGTCCTTGGCTACCTCATCAACCCGGATCTCCCCGCGGGCGGGGTCGTGGCAACCGCGTCGCTTGACATGCGCACATCGCAGGCCTGCTTCGGCAGCCCCGAAGCGATCATGCAGAACATCGCCACAGCCAACACCGTGCGACGCCTGTACGGGATCGATGTCTGGCCAATCGTCAACTATACCGACTGCAAACGCCCGGGTCTTCAGGCCGCGTTCAACAAGATGTTCGGGCTTCTGTGCGCACCGTTCGGGGTAGGTCGCTGGATCGGCACCGACGGTCTTCTGTCGGCCGGACAGGATTACTGCCCGGTACAGCACATTCTGGACAACGAGATGAACAACGCGGTGGAGCGGTTCTGGGGCCACTTCGAGGTGAACGAAGACACGCTGGCCGTCGGGCTCATCGAGGAAACGATGCGGAAGAGCAACACCAACTTCCTGACCACCGATCACACCCTGATGCACTACCAGGCGGAGCAGTGGTACCCCAAGTGGCTTGACCGTAGTGCCTGGCGCGGGACCGAAGTCGAACTCGAATCAGAAGCCGACATGCTGCAGCGCATCAACAAGTACTGCAAGGACGCAATCGCGGCCTACGAGCCACCCGAGATTGACAAGGCGAAGGTTGCCGAACTGGAACGGATATACCTGGCGGCCGCGAAGCGAATAACCGGTGCGAATGCTGCGCCACTGTGACTCCGGCCACGAACAAAAGGGACCGCGTGCCGTACCGAGCAAACACAGAGCCGTTCGTGCCAGTCCTAGCGTCGGAACGCGACACGCTGCACGCCCCGTCGCACCTCGATGCCGGAAGCGCGGTCGGTCGCGGCACGTGTCAACAGCGCCTGCCCCGTAAGGCTGAATGACGAGGTTGGACGGCCTGGCTGCAGCCCGGGGACTGGCCCAAGACCATGCAGCAGGGAGGTCCCCGGCTCACTCTCACACGCCCCGATATCCCACCCGGCGCCACGCGGAATGCTGTTGCCCCAGTAGTCCTGCGTGCCCATAGAGAAGCTGAACAGCGCGGCAAGGTCCAGACCGGCGTCGATGCACGGGGAGCCCGTCTGGAGCGTGTAGGCAGTCAGTGTGGCGAGCAGATGCGGGTCAGTAAGAGATTCGCCTGCACCGGGACTGGCTACGCGCGGATCGGCGGAGATACCACAGGTGTCACTCCCCCGCATCTCCTGGCTGGTGGCCGCACGCCACCCCGCAACCGAGCCGTAGCCGGCGACACTGAACGCCGCCCCGCTCGACCAGTAGCTGTTTCCCTGGAACAGGCCTGCCGTGGTTGTCTGGCTGCCCTGCACAAGCGCCCTGCCGCCGGTTGTGATGAAGATGTTGTTGCGGATGGTGTTGCCGGTCATGCCGCTGGTGTTGAACCAGCGCAAACCGCAGGCCACGCTGTTGAACACGGTGTTGTTGTACACGTGCACGTTGCGAATGCCGCCGTTCGAACCTGCCGAATACCAGCAGATCCCCCCCATGTTGTTGGCCGCACCGTCGTTCTCGCTGATATTGTACCGCACGGTATCGTCGGAGAATGCGGTCGCGCCGCTGAACTGGCAGATGAGGTAGCCGGCACCCACGTTGTCGTATGAGTAGTTGTACTGCAGGACACAGTTGCGGCAGCCGCCGTCGATATCGAACCCGCCGCCGTCCTTGCCGTTGCCGCTCTTGTTGTTGTGCGAGACGCAGTGCTGGATGGTACCGTGGTCCACTTCCCAGAACCAGATGCCCACCGGCCCGTTGTTGTTCGCGCTGGCATTGAGTTCGCCGTTGTTGTACGCTTCGCAGTACTCGATGAGGACATTGCTTGCATTGCCGACCACGATACCGTTGCCCGAATGGTTGCTGGTATAGTTGGGATCTCCCTTGTTGGTGTGCGCAACGCAGTCGCCGATGTAGGCATTGCGGTGCGACTGGCTCAACGAGGCCGCGGCAGTCATGCCCCATGTGGCGATTCCGGCGGCGCGGTTGTTGTGCGCGACACAACTGGTGATGCGGATGTCCTGGAACCCGCTGTACGAGTTATCGCTTGCCCATGCGCCTACCGAGATACCGTCCTTGAACCCGCTGACTTGGCAATCGTGGGCCTGTATGTTGTGCAGGCGCGTGGTGCCCGGGAGATCCATGTAGAACTCGATGCCGGTTACCGTGCTGGTCTGCGCACCCGGACCAGTGCATACGAGGTGCTCGACCCGGATACCGCCAGTGTTGTACACCGACACCGCCTTGGTGCCCGCACCAGTCACCTCGAGCGTGGCCCGGCCCGATCCGGCCGGGTAGACCGAGAGCACGATGGCTGTATCGGCTGAGAACCCGCCGACATTCCCAGTGCCGAACGTGACCGGGGTTGAGAGCGTATGGGTCACACCGGCTTCGAACAGCACGCTGTCACCCGGCACCAGGCTCACACCCGAGAGATTTGAGGTGCTCCGCCACGCAGTGCCGGGTGTTGTGCCGCCGCGGTTGTCAAGGCCGTCGGGACTGATGTAGTAGTTCGTCGCATGTGCGGCACCACAAACCAGCAGGATTGCAGCGACGAGTCGTGGCGAACGTGTTCGAGATGCCATGCAGTTCCTCCGCGTCCAGTAGGCAGTTGGCGGCTGTCAATAGTAGTATAGCGCATCGCTCGGTGAACCGGATAGGACACAACACACGCGGAGTTGCACTATCGTCCCAGTGTGACCAGGCGCACCCGGGACCGGCCCTGTGCGGGCACCTATTTTCACACCATGCCTGCGCTGCTGACAATTGTCCAGCACGATATCGCTTGGGAAAACAAAGCTGCAACACTTGCCGGGCTGGAGTCGCTCCTGGCCTCCGATGCGGTGCCCGAGGGCAGTCTCGTCGTGCTGCCCGAGATGTTCGCCACCGGGTTCAGCATGAACGTGGCCACGGTTGCCGAGAATACAACAGGTCCGGCCCACTCGGTCCTCGCTTCGCTTGCCCGCCGGTACTCATGCACCACTGCAGGCGGCGTTTCGGCTGCAGGGGCGAACGGCAGGGGCAGAAACGAGGCCGTGGTCTTCAGGCCGGACGGGCACGAACTCGCGCGGTACCGCAAGCAGTACCTGTTCTCGTATGCAGGTGAGGACAGGAGCTACGAGCCGGGCACCGAACTGGTCACATTCGAGTGGCAGGGCCTCCGCGTATGCCCGCTGATATGCTATGACCTGCGGTTCCCCGAGCTGTTCCGCGAAGCGGTGCGCGCCGGCGCAGAGCTGTTTGTAGTGATCGCCAACTGGCCGGTTGCCCGCGAGAAACACTGGACCACCCTTCTGGCCGCCCGCGCTATCGAAAACCAGGCCTTTGTTGCGGGAGTGAACCGTGTGGGCCATGACCCGCGCAGCCGCTACGCCGGCGCAAGCATGGTGCTCGGGCCGCGGGGCGAGATCCTGGCCGATGCCGGGGCGGCGCAGGGAGTTGCCACCGTCGGCCTCGATGTCGAGGCGATGCGCCGCTACCGCGAATCTTTCCCCGCGCTCAGAGACATGCAGCGCAAGGGCGGCAAGCATGCGTAGCAGGACGGTGTCCGACCATGTGGCGTTG
The DNA here is from genome assembly GCA_964546395.1 of uncultured Fibrobacterota bacterium. Lineage (GTDB taxonomy): Bacteria > Fibrobacterota > Chitinivibrionia > Chitinivibrionales > CAZJJT01 > CAZJJT01. The sequence goes on along the minus strand of CAZJJT010000015.1, from coordinate 14,811 downwards.
GCAGCGCTGCTGCTCTGCGGCTTTCTGCCGACACGTGACGTGTGCGCCGGAGACACCGCACGCTCTTCCGTGCAGCACAGGAGCTTTCGCCTTGCGCAGGCCGCGCTGCACCTGTACGCCCGGGCGTTCCAACAGGGTGAGGCGGTCTACCTCGAACTGCTCCCCGACAGCGGTACCACGCTCCCTCCTACGGGGCCGGCCATCACGTTCGGCGACTACCCGGTCCGTCTCAGTCGCAAGCCGTGGGGCTTGCGGGGCCTGTTCCCCCTGTCGCCCGACGAGAAACCGGGTGTCCAGCCCCTCGAGGTGCGTATCCCCGCAGCCGACACGTCGCAGCGCTACCGCTTCGAACTGGCGGTCGACTCGGCTGCCTTCGAAGTCTCGCACTCGAGCATGAACGTCGGAAAGTTCTCCGATGTCAACCATGCGAAATCGCCCGATGTACAGAAGTTCATCGCCGAGTGCTCGGCAAAGAAAGCGCAGGCGTTTGCACACCACGGGCCCGACCTGCTCAGCAGCAGGCTGTCCGCGCCGCGCGACCAGGTGCATATCACGTCGTCGTTCTGGAGCAGTCGGGTCTACGAACGCTACAAGATGGAGAACGGAACGCGCGTGGCGCTCTCCCCGGAACGCAAGATCCACCGTGGCACCGACTTCCGTGGTGCACGCGGCGAGCCGGTCTACGCCATGGCCGACGGGGAAGTGGTGCTGGCGGAGAAGACCTACTACGAAGGCAACTTCGTGGTGATCGACCACGGCAACCGGCTCATGTCGTACTACATGCACCAGGACTCGCTGCTGGTGTCGCCCGGACAGCGAGTGAGTGCGGGTCAGCAGATTGGCACGGTGGGAGCGACGGGAGTATCAACCGCACCCCACCTGCACGTTTCGCTGATGATCGACCGCATACAGGTCGATCCCTTGAGCCTGCTGCCGCTTCCCGTCCGCGACTGACCCATACAAATCGACCTTCCACGTACCCACTCAGATGGAGCACGCCAATGAGCACATGGACTGAACCCGCCCGAGAGCTTCCCGTCCGTACATTCGACGTTGTCGTCGCTGGCGGCGGCACCGGTGGTGTCGTTGCCGCCCTGGCTGCCGCGGCGCAGGGCGCCAAGACCTGCATCGTGGAAAGCAAGGGCTACTTCGGCGGACTGGTCACCGAAGGCGGGACCGCCCTTCACAGTTTTTTCAACCTGTGGAAACCGTTCCCGGGGGTCGAGAAGCGGCAGGTGGTGAAGGGAATCCCGCAGCGTATCATCGACCACCTGGAGCGCGCCGGTGGTACCACCGGCCATGCCGAGATGAGTGTCGGGGTTGACTACGACTGCGTATGCACCGCGGTGGATGTCGAGCTGTACAAGCTCGTGGCGTTCGAGATGCTCGCCGAAGCGGGCGTCACCTGCATGGTGAACACCTTCCTGGCCGGTGCGGTTGTCGAGGGTGGTACGGTGAAAGGCGCGGTTACGGAGAGCCGTTCGGGCCGGGAAGTGCTCATGGCTTCCTCGTTCGTGGACTGCACGGGCTACGGCGACCTCTGTGCCCACGCCGGCGCGTCGTTTGTCGAACTGAACGACTACCCGGTCGCCAACAGCATGGGCGTGGGAGGCGTCGACATCGAGAAGTACCACGAGTTCCTGCAGGGCTGCGGGGCGCTGAGCCAGCGGGCGGAGGGGCCGCGAGACGGGGTCGACGGGCGCATCGTGCGCCTGGATGCGTCGATGGGTCACCTTCCCGAAGCGTTGCAGAGGGAAGCACGCGCGATCGGCTTCTCTCCCGTCATCACGAGCACGCACGACAACTACTTCATGTTTGTCAAGCTCAATCACAAGATGCCGCAGAGCCCTACGAGTCGCGACGCGGTGGTAGAAGCCGAACTGCTGCTCCGTCAGTGTCAGGCGAAGGCGATCGAGCTGCTCCGCCGCCATGTGCCCGGCTGCGCGAAGGCGTTTGTCAGCCGCAGCAGCCCCTCGGTGTGCATCCGTCGCGGCCGCACCATCGCGTGCGACTACGATATCGGCCTCGATGAGATAGTCAACGGCGCGCACTTCGAGGACGATGTCATGGCGTACGGGTTCCACGACTGCGCACCGCGGATACAGGTGAAAGACGGGAAGACGTTCGGCCTTCCCTACCGCGCACTGCTCGCAAAGGGCCTCACCAACCTGTACGCTACCGGGATGATGATCACCGCGGACTGGGAGGCGCACATGTCGACGCGCAACACGGTGAGCTGCATGGCCCAGGGCCAGGCAGCAGGGACGGCGGCGGCGCTGTGTGCCGACAGGAGGTGCGGTTCACGCGAGCTTGCCTACCCCGATCTGAGAGCCGCGTTGCTTGCGGGCGACGTGGTGCTGGACAACTGAGCAGCGTGGCAGGCAATCAGTCGCTCCGCACCCACACCACCATCTCGCCCGGCGTCCGGTTGCACCACAACGCGTACGGCACCGCCCTGAAACGCACCGGTTCTGTCGCCGTACGCGCGGCGCGGTACAACTTGTCACCCCACGTGGCAGCGCTACGCCGCGCACCGCGTCCCTCGACCACGGGGCAACCGCCGAGGAGCCTCGGCATGAAGCGTGCAGTCAGCTTCGCGTTTCTGGGCACCAGCAAGTCGTGAAGATTGGGGCCGTTGTCCACCTGCTCAAAACAGTACACAACCGGTCCGCGCTGGAGCGCAACACGGCCGCAGTCGTGCCGCACCGCCGGGTGGGCCTCCACCCGCTCCACCGGCATCGGGAACCGCAGCTCGATCCGGTCCCCTCGCTGCCACGTACGGCGGAGTACCGCGTAGCCCTTGCGGACAACCTGCGCAGGAGCAACCTGCAGGCCGTTTACCGCAATCGACGGCGCGCGACACCAACCGGGCAGTCTGACCGCGACCGCACATGTCGCGGCGCGATCCGGCTCGACAGTCAGTTCCACGCGTTCCTTCCATGGGTACCCGGTCCTCTGGGTGAGTTTCACCTGTCGGCCGCCGATGTCGAGCGTCGCATGGCCGTTCACATAGAGATGCACCCACGCAGTCCCGCGTTCCTGCGAGTACACGTAGCTGCCCAGCGACATGATCAGCCGCGCGATGTTGGGCGGGCAGCAGGCGCAGCCGAACCACTCCTGGCGCTCCACTGTGCCGCTCCCGCGGTTCAGCCCATAGGCGTTCGATACTGCCGGCAGTACTGCGAGCGGATTCTCGTAGAAGTACCGGCGCCCGTCCAGCGAGATCCCGCTCATCACTCCGTTGTACAGCGCGCGCTCCATGACGTCCGCGTACCGGCTGTCGTGCTCGATATTCACCATGCGCTGGGCAAAGAACACCAACGCGATGGCCGCACACGTTTCGGCATAGGCCGTGTCATTGGGGAGATCGCGGTCGAAGGTGAAGCGCTCGCCGTGACGGGAGTCGCCCGCGCCGCCCGTGACATACATGCGCCTGCTCGTGACACTGTCCCACAGTCGTCTGCACACGGCGAGCAGCTCGCGGTTACCCGTCTCGGCAGCCACATCCGCCATCCCCGAATACAGATACAGCGCACGAACCGCGTGCCCGACCGCACCGCTCTGCTCCAGGACCGGCACGTGTGCCTGCTGGTAGTCGTGTGAGTACCACCGCTTCTGCGGCTCCTCACCCCGCGCACGCGCTTCCCGCCCGAAGTAGTTCGGCTTCCGGCCGCGCTCGAGCACGAAGTACTCCGAGAGGCGCAGGTACCGGCTCTCCCCGGTTGCCCGGTACAGCCTCACCAGAGCCAGTTCGATCTCCTCATGCCCCGGATACCCCCGCTTCTTGCCCTGCGATCGCCCGAAGGTGCTGCCGATATGGTCGGCAAACCGCACCATGGCATCGAGGAACGTCCGCTTGCCCGTGGCATGATAGTACGCAACCGCTGCTTCCATGAGGTGACCGGCGCAGTACAGTTCATGGTTGTCCCGAAGGTTGGTCCACTGCTTGCCTGTCTCGACCAGGCAGTAGTGGTCATTGACGTAGCCGTTGGGCAGCTGCATGCGAACCAGCCCGTCGACATAGTGGTCGATCGCCCGCTCCAGCTTCGTGTCCCGCCGCGCCATCACTGCGTACGCAGACGCCTCTATCCACTTGGCAACGTCCGAGTTCCAGAACACGTGCGGCCGCCCGGGACGGCCCGGTCTCCAGCGGTGCGCGTCGAACCGCCCGGTTGCCTTCAGTTGTGCGTACTGCTCAGCCAGTGACACGGTGCGTACCGCGGCGACACGTGGCCCCCAGAACCCTCCCTGCACCGCTGCCTGCTTCGGCGATATCGGCTGTGTGGCTGTTCGCCTGCCCATGGACTCCTCCTCCAGCATCTCGTGTCCCTGCTCCCACCGCACAACGTACCACAGGACACCAGCGCACACAGCCCGATGGACCTGCAGAAGACTTGGACAAATCCGACCTGTGCGGTATATTCGAAGCATGGAGTTCTACGAGATTCCACTGGTTCCTCCTCCCGGGTTCACACACGCCGGCGTCGCCCACGGCCTGCCCGGCTACGTGCACGGCGACCGACCCTCGCTCGACATCCCCGAGCTGTTCCTTATCGAGGAAGGGGAGCTGCAGATAGCCGATGACGGGCGACAGACGACCGCCAGGGCCGGCGACGCGCTCTTCCATCCCGCAGGCGTGCACCAGCGCGGCTTCGCTCCTTCACCCCGGGGCGTGGTATTCGTGTGGGTGCATTTCCGGTGCCGTGCCCTCCCCTGCACTCTCGCCGAACACGACGGCGCGCGCATTGCCGAACTGATGCGCACCACTGAGCAGGCCGGGGATGCGGCAACCACGTCCGTGGTCATCCCCCGTCATTCAACGCCGGGCCATTTCCCCGAGATGCTCGACACCGGGTACCGACTTGCCGGCCGTGAACTGCGCCTGGCAGCCGAGCGGGAGGCACTCGTCGCGCTCCTGCTCTGCAGGCTCTCTGTCAACTGGTTCGCCGGCACCAAGGCAGCGGACATCACACACGCAGACCGTACCGTCGAGAAGATCTCGTTCTGGATCGACAAGCACGTGTCCGCCTCCGCCACAGTCGCGGACATCGCCGAGCGCGCCGGCCTGAACCCGGACTATCTCAATCGCCTGTTCAAACGCCACACCGGCCTGCCCGTGAGCGTGTATGTGCGCATCCGCAAGCTGGAGCGGGCCAAGCACCTTCTTGCCACGGGTGTGCCGGTGAAAGAAGCCGCAGCGCGGACAGGCTTCGCGGACCCTGCCTACTTCTCGCGCGTGTTCAGGGCCCACACCGGTGTCGCCCCTTCGGTCTACTCACGCATTGCTGGCAGCTACCTGCGCAACTGACAGGGACGCGGAGGCCTTCTGTGGCAATCAACCACATGTTCGTGGCAACACCGACCACAGCATTGCCGAGCGTTTCCATGTACATTTGTGGAGAACACTGCCGGCCCCTTCCTCCCCATTCCATGGCAATCGATACATGGTCACCACCGAGAGAGTACCAGTGACTGCCGCACCATTGCCCGACAGCGTCTTCCCCTTCAGCCGTGTCGCCGTTACCGGCGGTACCGGTACCGTGGGCAGTGTGTTCATCAAGGCGCTTCTCGCGCAGTGTCCGCAGGTTGAGCACATTCTGACCGCGCACCGCACTGCTCAGAGCAACCGTACGTCGCGTCTCCCCGCCTCGGAGCGCCTCCGTGCCCTGGTAGGCAACACGGCCGATCCGGACGTGGCTCGAGAGCTCGTTTCGAACACCGACGTGCTCATCCACCTGGCCGGGTGGCTTGCCAACACGGCGCTGCCGCCCGACCCCACCGATGTCTACGTCACCAACGCCCTCTCCGTGGCACTCTTCGGTATGCTGTGCCGCCAGCAGCAGAAACGCTTCGTGTACACCTCATCACACAGTGTCTACTTTGCCGGCGACTACTCCGGCCGCATCGATCAGGACACCTTCGTATTCCGCGCTGACTTCACCGACTGGCTCGACGCGGTCAAGCCCGAGTACTGCCGTATCGCCGAGCGACTCCTCGACGGCAGCCTTCCGTTTGGTTCCGCCGCCGCCGAAGTTGCCCGTGTGCACACGCGCTTCGCGCCGCCCATGAACCCGAAGATCTATGACAGCGACGAGTACCACATCTACTGCCTCACGAAGCTGCTCGGCGAGATGCTGGCACTCGACCTGGGCGGCGTCGTGCCACGGCTCGCCAACGTGTACGGTCCCGGGGATGATTCACTGCAGGCAGTGGGCGAAGCGTGTCAGCGGGTTCTGAAGGCGCGGCCGGGTGAGCGTCTCGCGGTCATCCGGCCGTTCAAGAAACTGGTCCCCTGTTTCCTCGGCGATATCGCTAAGTCGCTGATCCGCTCGAGTACCCTCCGCCTCGACACCGTCGACACTCCCCTGTTCACGGTCGCATCGCAGGAGACATACCTGAAGGAAGACGAACTGCTGCGCACGGTAGCGGCGAGTCTCAATGCGATCCGGGGCGAGGCGGTCGCATACGAGATCCAGCCGCTGGAACCCGACGATCCACCGGCATTCACGTACGACCTCCGCAAGTGCCGCGACGTGCTGCTGCAGGGCGACAGCCTTACCAGTTTCTCGGATGGGATTGAGCAGCACCTGCGGTGGCTCCTCGACCGTCCCGCTTCCGGCCCCGACTTGACTGTCAGATTCGGTCGTTGAACAGCACAACGCAAAGCACCAAGACATCAGCACGCAAGTGCAGGGCACTGGTTCGGGTGCGCCGTATATTGTATAGTAGGTCATGCTCCGATCCGCGTCCGTACTCTCCCTGGGGCTGGTTGTCCTCGCCCCTGCCCAGGAACCGCCAGCCCTGACCGCCTCGCCTACCCGGGGCGAGGCGGTCAGGATCGACGGGCGGGATGACGAGGTGTTCTGGACGCGGTGCCAGGTGGCAACCGGGTTCAGGCAGACGAACCCCGAACAGAACGTAGCGGCCTCGCAGCCTACCGAGGTCCGGGTCGCATTCGACAGCACTGCCCTGTATTTCTTCGCGCTCATGCGCGACAGCCAGCCTGAGTGCATTGTGCGCCAGTTGATGCGTCGCGACCTTCAGCGCCCGTCCGACAGGTTCCGCGTCGATATCGACTCGCGCAACGACCATCGCACCGCCGTGCGGTTCGAGGTGAACGCTGCCGGCATCCAGGCGGACGCACTGCTGTCAAAGGACGAGATCTGGGCGAACTGGAACTGGAACGCGGTGTGGGAGTCGGCTGTCGTGACGCATGACAGCGGGTGGTCCGCCGAACTCCGCATCCCGACGTCGGCACTGCGGTTCACGGTCTCTGCCGAACCCGTGTTCGGCATCAACTTCCAGCGCACTATCTCGCGGATCAGCGAAGGCAGCGGGTGGGCAATCACTGACAACATCAGCTGCCCCTACGTATCGCGCTTCGGGCATCTGGTCGGCCTTGACGGCCTCCAGCCGAAACAACCCGCCGCGTTCCTTCCCTACGTGTCGCTGCGCAACGCCGCCAACCGCTATGAAGGCGGGCTGTTCCGTCTCGGCGACGTGGTCTGGGCAACGGGTCTCGACCTGGTATGGTCGCCTTCGGGCGCAGTCACACTCAACGCCGCAGTCAACCCCGACTACGGCCAGGTAGAAGCCGACAAGGTGGTGCTGAACCTGACCACTGTCGAGACCTATCTGCCCGAGAAACGCCCCTTCTTCATGGAATCGGCCGACCTCTTCACGACGCCCTACGAGTTGTTCTACTCGCGTCGTGTCGGTGCACCGCCGTCCCTGAGCACACCGATTCCCGACGGTGGTTCGCAGCTGCACCGTCCGGCAGGCACGGCTCTGCTTGGCGCGGCAAAGCTTACCACCCAGTCGCCGAACGGATTCCGCATCGGTTTGCTCGAATGCGCCGTGGCTGAGAGCAGGGCCCTGGTACAGGACAGCCTGGGCGCACGGAGCGAACCGGTGGTACAGCCATACACCCTGTGCCAGGTGGGCCGTCTGCAGAAGACATCGGCGAACGGCTCTGCCGTGGGCGCGTTCGCCACGGCGCTCAACCGTGACGATCTGCGGGACGTGTACACGGGCGGCATCGACTGGGATCTCGGCCTGCACGACAAGCTCTGGCGTCTCCAGGGCCAGGTGGTCGGCAGTGCCGACCTGGCCGACTCGGAGAACGGGCTCGGAGGACAGGCCAAGTTCATCCGCAATGGCGACGGGAACTGGGACGCGAATATCCGTGCGTTCTACAACGCCCCGCAACTGGACCTCAACCACCTGGGCTACCTCAACCTCTATGACCGCCAGGGCACCGATGCCAACGTCGCGGTGAACATCCCGGTGCGCGGCCGCCTGCGCCACAGCTACGTTTCATCGGGCCTGTCGCAGTACTGGAACTGCAGTGGAGCACCGACCACGAGCGAAGTGCGGTTCAGCAGCTACCTCGAAGCGTCCAACGTCGTCACAGCGCTGGGCGGCACACTGAAACTGCCGGTCTACGACGATCGCGTTGCCGGTGATGGCGGGCCGCTGGTGGGCGAACATGCGCAGGTGACCGGCAATGCCCGGCTCGACCTGTTCGGCGGCCACCCCTTCGCGTCGTTCAGCCGTGTGACGTACTCGCCGGGCTCGGACAACGGCTCATCCTGGAAACTTGACCAGACGTTCAACGTGCGCGCGTTCCACCGCCTTTGCCTGCAGCTCAACGCAGTGTACACCGAACAGACCCAGTTGCGCAGGTGGGTGTCGCACACCGCCGATTCCGCCGGCAACCGCGCCGATGTCCTCGGCCGGCTCGACTACACCAACCTCGACCTGGGTACCGAGTGCATGCTGATGATCTCGCCGCGCTTCAGCATACAGCTGAACAATCAGCTGCTCTTCGGCCGCGGCTCGTACGGCGACTTTCGCCTGATGGCCGGCGCGTACGGAGAGGCGCCGCTCGGAGGAGTTCTTCCTCCTGACTCGCCCGACTTCTCGCGCACTGTCTGCAACACCACTCTCCTGCTGCGGTGGGAGTGGCACGCCGGCAACGTGGTATACGCAGCCTGGACACAGAGTATCTCCGCAGAGAGCGTCCCGGAAAGCACGCTCTTCGAGCAGAGCATCGACGCACTGCGCACCGAGAAGAGCTCGAACACATTCTACGCCAAAGCGGTGTTCCGGTTTGCGGGAGGGAAAGGCGAACGCGGACGAGGCAGACGACACGATTGACGCAGATGTAGCTTCGCCACAGGCAGCGGACAACACCCCGCTGTTGCGGCAGGGATTGCAGCGGAAATCTCGATGCTGCTCAATCGGGATTGCAGCGCAAAGCCCGGTGCCCCGGTTCCGACGGCCGGTCGGGACCGCGTGGGGCAGCCGCCCAACGACAGCAGTCTCCAACCGGGAGCTCCACACATGGCCAGTCGCAAACGCCCCCCCAACATCATTTACGTCTACGCCGACGACCTCGGCCGCGGGATGCTCTCCTGCTACGGTCAGAAACAGTTCCGCACGCCGAACATCGATCGTATCGCCGGTGAAGGTATCCGGTTCACCAACTTCTACGGGTGCGTGTTCTGCGCCCCCGCGCGCGCCAGTCTGCTGCTTGGGCTTCACGACTGCCATCGCGGAACCTGGACCTACACCAGCGGCGGCATCTACAACCGCGTGGCCAGCGGCGCGATCACCGTGGACCAGATTGCCGAGTTGATACACACCAACAGCCTTCAGCCGGGCCCCAACGACGTATTCCTGCCGCAGGTGGCAAAGGCCGCGGGCTATGTGACCGCCGAAATCGGCAAGCTCGAGTGGGGGTTCGCCACCACCGCCCAGGAGATACGCCGCCACGGGTGGGACTACCACTTCGGCTACTACGACCACGCACGCTGCCACGGGTACTACCCGCCGTGGCTGTTCGAGAACGGCAACGTGGTGACCATACCGGGCAACACGCGTGATGACTGCGGGCTGAACCCCGGAATCGAGACCCCCGAGAACGCGGAAAAGCGCTGGGACATGTCCGGGAAGGCAGTCTACTCGCAGGACCTGTTCGAGAAGAAGATCCTCGAATTCATTCGGGCCAACCGCGACAAGCCGTTCTACCTTCACCACCCGAGCCAGCTGCCGCACGGACCCATTTCCATACCCGCAATCCACCCCTCACTGGCGGGCAACCATGCGCTGACCCAGTACGAGAAGGAGTACGCCTCGATGGTGCTGCGACTCGACCAGACCGTGGGCGCAATACTCGATGAGCTGCAGCAGCTGGGTATCGATGACAACACGATGGTGCTGTTCAGTTCCGATAACGGCCACGAGTGCTACTACCAGCAGGAGGGCCGCTGCGACCCGTCCATGAACATCCACACCGGAGAACCCTACGACAACGTCACCACCAAGATGTACTCGGAGCTGAGCGGTGACGTGTTCAACGGCAACGACGGGATGGCGGGAAAGAAGTGGACTCCGTGGGAGGGCGGCCCGCGTATCCCGGCCATGATCCGCTGGCCGGGCGTGGTGACACCGGGGCGCGTAAGCGAGCGGCTCAGCGCCAACTACGACCTCATGCCGACCATGGCGGATATCGTCGGCGTGCCGCAGCCGGCGGGCAAGGACGGCATCTCCTACCTTCCGGAACTGCGCGGCGATTCCGATCCGTCAACGTGGCACGAGCACGTCCTCTACGCCTGCAACCAGGGCCCGTCCATCGTTAACCGTGACGGGTGGCGATTGCGGTTCCTGCGCCTGCCGCGCGAGAACCACTACCAGCTCTACAACCTTCGCGAGGACTACCGCGAGGAACACGACCGCATCACCGACGGTCCCGAGGAGGTGATCAACCATCTGAGTACGCTCATGCTCCACGAGTGTGGCGGCAACTACACCAACGGGACCGCCGATGCGCACCACGTATGGTTTCCCGGCTGGGAGTTTTTCGGGAGAGCGTGCGACTGGAGAATGAAGCGGTAGAAGGGTATGGTGGAAGGGGCGGGGCCGTGCTGTGGGCGGCCGCCAGAAGACACCGTCAGAAGCAGGTACAGTCAGAGGAAGAACTTCGAGAGGAACCCGAGTGTCTCCTGCGTAAGCGGCAGAAACACGTCATGCAGTCCGAAAAGGATCACCACGAGTTCGAGGGCGAATAGCACGCCGACAACCACAAGCGCATGCGTGAGGAACGCAACCACCCCCCCCCGTATGCACTGGTTGCGCTTGCTTATGAACAGCCTCTTGCCGAGGCGCATGATCAGCTCTGCCATCTGCCCGTCGCTTCCGCGCTAGTCGACCCGTATCCGGCGGATAAGCTCGACCCGGTCCCCCGGATCCAGCTCCTTGTCGAACAACCGCACCGTCGCAAGCGTGGCATAGTCCTGTCCCACATGGACCGCACACGCAAGTTGGGCCGGCGCCGGGAGTTCTTCCTTGCCCGCATGGTACGCGATGAACAGATCGCCCACCTGGATGCCCTGTCCGGCGCCGCGGTCCATGATGAACGTGTTGAACGGATATGGAAACAACGTCTGCTCAACCCGTTCAAACACGAAACCCGACACCGCCTGCTCGGGTGCAAGATACTCGATGACCGCAAGCCGGGGGAAGGGGGTCACCCGCCCAACCCGGTCCCCGGCCTTCACCGCATCCCAGACCTCGTTGAGCACCACGGTCAGTTTCCTGCCATCCACACCGGTCACCATGCCCCGCGCGATACGCCGGACCAGGTTGGCCTTCCTCTTGTTGTACGTCACCATCCGCTCCGAACGGTACACCTCCACCGTGTCGCCGACCGCGTACTGCGCCTTGCCGATCGTGTTGACCGGAATCTCTTCGAATTGCTGGAACACCTCACTCTTCACATATGGATCCACCCGCGCGTCACCCGGGTACAGCAACCCCCGCTCATCCTTCTGTGTCCAGAGGAACGGACTCCGCGCCAGAAACTCCGCCGTGAGGATCTTCTTCTTGAGCACGGCCCGCAGCGCCTCAAACTCTTCGGCCTGTTTGCGGGCTAGGGCGATGGAGTCTTCGTTGCCTGTCAACGTATCGTCGAGAAACCCCGCCGAGGCGTCATCGAACGTCTTCGGCTTCAGCAGGAACGAAGAATCGATGGGGGGTGGCGCTTCCTCCTTGGCCGCCGGGCTGCTGAAGTCGAGTCCGATCTGGAGTTCACGCCCCGGGTAAATCCAATGGGGATCGTTGACATACGTGTTCTTCTCCCAGATCTCACGCCAGCGCCACGGATCGGAGAGGAACGTGCTTGCAAGGTTCCAGAGACAGTCGCCTCTCTGTATCGTGTAGAGCCGATGGTCGCCGCGGATCTCGGACTGCTCCTGCTCCTTCGTCGCTTCCTCAGCACTCACCACGGGGTCATCGGACGCGTAGGTGTACTTGATGTACCCCTTCCCCACTACCTTTGGCTTCGGCCCCTGCGGCATGGGCATCCCGGGCATCATCAACTCCCCCGGGCCCGTTGTGTAGTTGGCAACACCGGTACCCCCTCTTTGAGGCATGCCGCCCGGCATTCCGGTACCACCCGGCGGACCGCTCGTGTAGCCCGCCTCCG
>CAZJJT010000015.1:0-2314 GCA_964546395.1 uncultured Fibrobacterota bacterium | reverse complement strand
CATGCTTGGCGACATCTGCGCCGCCACGCTGTGAGCGGCTACACCCACGAGAAGCGCGTACCCCGCCCTGAGAGCTCCATGGCGCCACAACACTGACCAGCCGCTGTCCGCAGATCGGTCCATTGGCCACGCACCTGTTCGTTGTGAGACTACTTCATCCACATAATATATTCATGGTCCCTGAAGTGTCAACAATTACGTCGATGAACTCACTTTTCACTTGAGATCGTGCAACTAATTCATCACAGATAATCCACTTATGGCCGTTCCGAGTGCCACCATCGGGGCGGGGTGGGAGAGGGAATCCATGAAAGGTATCACCGCAGTCAAGGGGGGGGTTACCGCGGCTTCGGGATTCGCTGCGGGGTCGGTGCACGCTGGGATCAAGGCAGGCAGGAGCCGTACAGTGAAGCCCGACCTCGGACTGGTGCTGAGCGCCGGCCCCTGCACCGCGGCCGGAGCGTTCACCACCAATGCCGTGCGCGCTGCCTGCGTCGACTGGAACCGTGCCCTCCTCCCCTCTTCGGGGCTCCGCGCTGTCGTGTGCAACAGCGGCAATGCAAATGCGTGCACCGGCGCCCAAGGGATGCGCGACGTGGCCGAGACGGCGAAGCTGGCGGCGACGTTGTGCGGGCTGAAGGAGTCGCAGGTGCTGGTGTCTTCCACCGGGGTCATCGGCCGTCCGATGCCCATGCAGAAGGTACGTGCCGCACTCCCCCTTCTCGGGACCCGACTTCGCCACACACGAGCGGGCGGTGAAGCGTTTGCGTACGCAATCATGACCACGGACACAGTGAGGAAGCGCTCGGCGCGGAGTGTGAAGCGCGGGGGGGGGCGGTACGTGGTTGGGGGATGCGCGAAGGGATCGGGGATGATCCACCCGAGCATGGCCACGATGCTGGCGTTCGTGACCACCGACGCAGCCATCGCGCCGGCCACACTGCACAGGGTACTGCGCCGTGTGGTGGATCGGACATTCAATAATCTCACTGTTGACGGGGACACATCGACGAATGACATGATTCTCGTGCTCGCCAACGGCGTGTCTGGCGTGCGGGTTACCTCCGCGGCGCTCGGGCAGTTCGAGGAAGCGCTGTTCCAGGTGTGCAACGATCTCTGCGCTGCTATTGCCGCGGACGGCGAAGGGGCCACCAAGCGGGTGGAGATCCACGTGAAGGGGGGACGGACATTCGAGGATGCGCGGAAGGCGGCCAGGGCCATCGCGAATTCGAACCTGGTGAAGACAGCCATCTTCGGCAACGACCCGAACTGGGGCCGAATCCTGTGCGCCATCGGCTACTCGGGCGCCTTGTTCTCTGAGAAGAAGATCAAAGTCAGCATCGGCTCGCTCCCGGTGTGCCATGCGCTGCGGCCGGTCGCGTTCCCGGCGGCACGGATGCAGAGGACGCTGCGTTCGAAGGTTGTGCCGATCCACGTGAATCTCGGACTGGGCAGTCACACGGCTATCGCGCATACCTGCGACCTGACCTACGAGTATGTCAGAATCAACGCTGAGTACACGACATAGTTCGCCGCGCGCTTGACCCGGCGCGTCTTCGTTAGTATTTTACGTGTCTGTGCACCATTAGCTCAGCTGGTAGAGCAACTGACTCTTAATCAGTAGGTCCAAGGTTCGAATCCTTGATGGTGTACCACAACAGGGTCCCCGGGGGCAACCGCCCCGGGGGCCCTGTTCTTCTCTGTCTGCCGACGCAGAAACTGCGCCGGGCAGCCCCACCGGCTCAACACTCTTGACTCCCGGATGGCGCAACGGTATATCTCAGTTGTCAAGTGGTGTGGCGCGCCACGAACGAAGAGGGAGGCATGCTGCCCATGCCAGCCAGACTGCTGGTGATTGACGACGACCGCGTTGCGCGAACACTGATGGTAAACGGCCTGCGCGAACACGGCTACAAGGTGGACCAGGCGGAAGGGGCCGTCACCGGGTTGGATCTGTGCGAGCGCAACGACTACGACCTCGTCGTTACTGACATTATCATGCCCGACCGCGAGGGTACCAGCCTGATTGTCGAGCTGAAGCGCAGGTTCCCCGCCATGAAGATAGTGGCCGTGTCGGGCGCCGGTTCCACGGAGTTCGTGGACCACCTCAAGATGGCGTCGATGGTCGGCGCCGACAAGACGGTCGCCAAGCCGTTCGAGCCCGAGGAACTGGTTACCTGCGTCCAGGCACTGCTGAAAGGGTAGCGGGGAACGCGGGTATCACTGCCCTTCCGAGCGAAGGTGCGTGAGGGTCCTGCGGAGTGACTCCCCGTCCTCGAGTGATGGCGTGTACTCCACCGCAAACACCCCCGTG
>CAZJJT010000014.1:0-20432 GCA_964546395.1 uncultured Fibrobacterota bacterium | reverse complement strand
TAGCAGCTCCAGCGCGCATGCAAGCGCCGGGTCCAGACACCCCCGGGGCGGCGTCACCACCGCGATCTCCTCCACTCCTGCCACCTGCGCCGGGATGACATTCATCAGCACCGAGGACGGGTAGACCGTGTGTCCGCCGGGCACATACACGCCCACGCGGCGCACCGGACGTACAATCTGCGCCAGCATTCCCTCGGGGCTTCGCATGCGGAACGGCCGGAGCGCCTGCCTGACATGGTAGGCACGGATGCGCCGTGCTGCCGCCGCAAGTGCACGGCGGAGCCCCGCCGGCGCACTTCGTGCCGCATCACGGACCGCGTCCGGCGCAACCCGGACGGTGCGCGCGTTCACTCGCGCGCCATCGAACTTCCTGGTGTACGCGAACAACGCCCTGTCCCCGCGCCGCCGCACATCATCGACAATCGCGGCAGCAGCCGCGCGCTGGCTTCCCGCGGTGGAGTGCCGCCTGGCCAGCGTCCGCTCGAAGGCCGCACGATCGACAGATTTGCGCATGTCAAACATGCGGATGCGTACCGTGTTCGCCACACCGATCTCCCATGATTTAGCGATGACTGCTGTTCTGATTTTGTCTGAAAATACACTGCTGTGCCGCAGACTCACTTCACGCAGCCGGCAATCTTTGCGAGGTGCCGCGGCTGCATCAGCCACAGCAACGAACCCGAGCCCGGCGCCACCGCACCATCAAAGGCGATACAGCAGACACCGGCTTTCTTGAGAGGCACCGGCGGCGCTTTCGGGCCGGCCACCAGCAGGGCCACCAACGCACCAAGGTGCGGCATGTGGCCCACAATCGCCACTTCGCTCGTGCGCGCGCGGGCGATCTCGCGCACCGCGCGCAGCGGCGACGTGCCCGGACTGAGCCACGGCACTACGCGCAGCACGGGCGGCGTAATCGCCTCGTCGGCGAGGATACGTGCGGTCTGGCGGGCACGCACCAGCGGGCTGGTGTACAGCCGCTGCGGCGCCCACCCGACAACGCGCAGTCCCTGCCCCACGGCCTCGCCCCGCTTCCTCCCCCGTGCAGTCAGCACACGGGACCGGTCCGACTGCCGCTGCCTGGCTGCCGCGGCGATGCCGTGGCGGATGACATAGAGTTTCATGTCCTGCTCCTTCGCGCCCATGCGCAACTGCTTCTGCAGGCTCTTCGAACGCCAGATCCCCATCAGCACGACTTGCCTCGACTCGAACCGCTTGAGTGCCCGCTTGCGCACGCGGAGCGCCTCGGCCCCCACCCAGGCAGGGGCGGACCCGCCACGAGCGCGCAGACGCGCCACCCCTACATCCATGTCGTGCACGGTCCCCAGCGCATCTGCCACTCCCTTGAGTGCCCGCTCCAGCTTCGTTCCCACCGGCCCCAGGGCCCCGCCGAGCACCTCCGCTGCATACCTGGCCCGCCGTACCCGCCGCCGGAACGCATGCAGTGCCCTGGCGTCGCGACCCGTTGGCAGGCCCAGGACCACCCGTTCGGTCAGGCGCTGGAGTGTGGCGCAGGCGAACGCCCTCACCGACCTGTCGCACGGGCACTTCGGGCGTGCCGCGTTCAGGGCCCTGTCGACACGTGCCAGCAGCGCGCGGGCGCGGCGCACCTTCAGCTCGGCGAGCAACTCGCGCTGCCGGGAACGCATGCGGCGCCGGAGCACACCGCGGTACCGGCGGGAAGACACGCTCTTCGCGACACCACGCTGGCGCGCCCACTCCTTCGTCCGCATCGCCCAGATATCAGTATCCCGCACCTTCCCCAGCACTCCCCCCAACTCCTTCAGCGCCGGGGCCAGCGCAGGCAGCGAGGTGTGGTCGGTACATACGGCGAAGAGCCGGACGGCGGCGCGAAACCGACGCAGGTACACACGATAGGCATGGAGTATCTCCCCCTGTGGCGCCGCTCCCAACCGCGCGTCCGCATCCCTGACAACCGCGAAGTAGGCGCGCAGGGTGCGCAGCGCGTGCTGGTGCAGCGATGCTCCGGCGGTCCGGCGCCGGGGCGTGCGCGGCCTCATGGGCCCGTGCCCTGCGGGCGGTGCGGCTCGAACATGGTGGGCCGCGCCTTGCGCGCCGACTCCCACGCGTCTACCGCCTGCCGATAGAGCTCCTCTTGGCTGCGCACCCGGGATTTCTTCCCGACGGGTCGCAGGCGTTCGTAGACACCGTCCGAGCGCAGTTCCCACGCGTTGGCCGTGTCCGCGCAGCACGCGGCGAGTATGCCCAGCAGACGCTCACGGCACCGCGGCTCTTCCACCGGCACCAGCAGCTCGACACGTTTGTCGAAGTTGCGCGGCATCCAGTCGGCCGACGAGATGAACACACGGCACTGGCCGCCGTTGCAGAAACTGAGGATACGGCTGTGTTCGAGGAACCGGTCGATGATGCTGACCACGCGGATGTTCTCGCTCAGCCCCGGGATACCGGGGCGAAGGCAGCAGATGCCGCGGATGTTCAGCTCGATGTTCACACCGGCCTGGGAGGCCTCGTACAGTGCCTCTATCGTCCTGCGGTCGGCAAGGCTGTTCATTTTCGCCCGTATCCATGACTCCTGGCCCTGCTTGCGGCGCTCCGTCTCGGCCTCAATCAGCTCGATCACGCGGTCGCGCAGCCCGATCGGTGCGGCTTCGAGCTTGAGGTAGCGGTGCGGCTGCGAGAAACCAGTCATGGCGTTGAAGAACGCCGAAGCGTCTGCGCCCAGGTCGGTGTCCGCGGTCATGAAGCTGACGTCGGTGTACAACCGCGCGGTCTGTTCGTTGTAGTTGCCCGTGCCGAAGTGCATGTAGCGCCGCAGACCCGACCCTTCACGCCGCACCACTACGCAGATCTTCGCATGCGTCTTCAAGCCCTTCACCCCGTACACCACCTGCACGCCGGCATCCTCGAGTTCCTGCGCCCACTCGATGTTGCGCGCCTCGTCGAAGCGCGCCTTGAGTTCGATGATAACCGTGACGTACTTGCCCGACTGCGCAGCTTGCATCAATGCCACCGTAATCGGGCTCGAACGGCTGGTACGGTACAGCACCTGCTTGATCGCGACAACGTCGGGGTCGGCGGCAGCCTGCTGGATGAACCGCACGAACGGCTCGAACGACTCGAACGGGTGGTACAGCAGGATGTCGCGGTGAGCGATAAGGCTGAACAGGTCGGGCTCCGAGGCCACCTCGGCCGCGAGCTGGGGCGCCCACGGTTCGTTGAGCAGCGTCCCGAACCCTTTCAGATCGCACAGCGCGCTGAGTGCGGAGAGATCGATCGGAGCCGGTGTACGGTATACCGAATCGGGCAGCACCCCCAGCAGGCGCACCAGTGTCGCTTCGAGCGTCTTCCGCGCCCCGGCATCCAGCTCGAGCCGTACGCACTCGCTTCGCTTGCGCTGCTCAAGCACGGCTTCCATCTCGGCCAGCAGATCGGCCGCAAGATCCTCCCGCACGCCCATGTCGGCATTGCGCGTGATTCGCAGCGCGGCCCACTCGGCAATCGCTTCTCCCGGCACGAACCGCTCCGCAAACATCCCGACCAGGTCCTCGATGAGGATGAACTCGTAGCCCCCGCGCGAGGGCAGCGTGATCAGCCGCCCCAGCGGCCTTCCCAGCGGCAGCATCGCCAGCCGCGCCCCACCCTCCGGCCCCTCACCCTTCAACCGCACCACCACGTACAGCATGCGGTTGCTCAGAAGGCTGTCCGGCTGCTTGCCGCCGTAGGCGATAGGCGACACCACCGGGAACACTTCACGCTCGAACACCTCGGCGCAGTGGGCCCGCTGCTCTTCGGTGAGCGCCTCAGGACGTACCCGGCGGATCTTCGCCGCACCGAGCTCCGCCTCAAGCACCGCATAGCACTCGGCCTGCCGCCCAACCATGGCCTGCGTACGCGCGCCGACTGCGGCGAGCTGCTGCGCCGGAGTCATCCCCGCCGCGTCGCGACGCGCCACCCCCTGCGCCACCAGTGTCTGCAGGCCGCCCACGCGCACCATGCAGAACTCGTCGAGGTTCGACGACGATATGGCGAGGAACCGGACCCGCTCGAGCAGCGGCGTGCCTTTGTCACACGCCAGGTCGAGTATCCGTTCGTTAAACGCCAGCCAGCTCAGCTCACGGTTCTGGAACCTATCTCCACGCTTTCGTACTGCCATCGCTCCCTGTGCCCCTTCACGCCGTGCCGCGCAGCACCACTTCCATCCCGTACACATCCTGGAACATCGTGCCCTTGCTGTGCAGCGACATGGTTTCCATCGAAAGATCCAGCACCCCGGGCGTCTCGATCACCAAGCGTCCCGGCTCACGCACACACCGGATATCGTGGATCCGCTGACTGTACGAGCTGTCCAGCGAGTCCGCCACGCGCAGGATCGCCGCCAGCTTCACCACCACCACCTGCTGCTCACGCTCAAGATCCATGAACCCCTCGTGTACCGGCTTGGGGCTGGCACGACGGTGGTAACGGGCAAGCAGCGCGACGATAAGCCGGTCGCGCTGGCTCAACCCGAACAACTCACTGTTGGCGATGAGATACATCGCATGCTTGTGGTGGCTCCGCTCGCTCACGTAGTGTCCCACCTCGTGCAGCAGCGCCGCCACCATCAGCAGCAGCTCGTGCCACGCCTCGAGTTTGTGTTCCGGCTGCAGGGCGGCAAACAGCGTGCGACACAACATGCCCACGTGCTCGCCGTGCGCCGGGTCCGCCTGATACTTGCGCCCCACCTCGCGCGCCGGCTCAACAATCTGGTCACCGAACGAACTCACCCACAGACCACGCCGCGCCATCTCGAGCAGCACCCCGTTGCGCATCGAGCGGCCGCTTACCATGATCTGAGGCACGCGCAGTGAGCGGGCAAGGCGAAGGTAGAACATCAGTGAAGACGTCAGGGTCTCGGCTTCGGCGAACGGCACGTGGTACTGCAGCGCGATGTCCTCGGTGGTACGCTCGAGAAGGTCGCTCACCAGGCGGGAAAGGCGGCTCACGCGCAGCCGCACAAGGCCCTCACGGTCCCAGTCGGGCACCAGGCGCTCCGCGGCGAACCGCGCCTCGCCGCCCAGGGCCAGCACCTGCACGTTGCGTCGCGAGGGAAGACTGCGGCTGATCGCATCGACGGTCTGCCTGATGTGGTCCTCCATGAGCGCCTGTTCGTGCAGTGCCGGCGCACGGAACGTTTCGAGCATGCGCTGCAGACGCACCGACCCCAGACGGTAGTGCCGCGAGAACCCCACCTTGCCCTTGTCCAGGAAGAACACGTCGGTGCTGCCGCCCTCGATGGCCGCGACCGCCACCTGGCCGTTGCTCAGCACGCGGTCCCACACCACCTGTGAGTAGAGCCCCAGGTAGGTGAGACGGATGATGTCTATTTCGTCAAGTGGCTCCACCACCATGCCGGTCGCGATGAGCACGCGGTCCAGAAATGCATCGCGGTTCACGGCTTCGCGCACCGCGCTGGTGGCCACCACCCGGAACTGCTCGGGACCGGCGATCTGGTACTCCGCCATCAGCGAGCGGTAGCTGCGCAGCACGCGCACACACTCTTCGATGGTGTCACGGCCCATCTCGCCGCTGGAGAACGTGTCACGGCCGATGGGGACCGCCTGCTGCAGCGTATCGAGCAGCTGCAGCTCGCCCGTGTCGCTCACCTGCGCGACAGCCAGCCGGATTGAGCTGGTCCCCACATCTATCACCGCGACCTGCATGCCGTCTAGGCCCTTCCCTGTTGCGTTGCCGCCCAGGCCGCCGCGCCTGCTGCCACCGCATCATCACCCAGCGACGCGACCACCAGTGTGTAGGTCCCCTCGTACGCCGGCATCACACTCGAACGTGCCCCCGCCTCGACCTCCCTCAGGTACAGCTCCGGCATCGCCTCCACCAGCCCGCCGCCCAGGAGAACCACGTCGGGGCACAGGAGGTTCACAAGGACCGCGACTCCCTTGCCCAGCCACTGCGCCGCGGTTGCCACGATGCGCTCCACCGCCTTGTCGCCCGCGTCAATCGATGCCGCCAAGGCCCCTGCCCGTATCTTCCCGAGGTCACACCCCGTATTCTCCATCAGGTACGGCGCCTCACCGCGAAATGCCGCGGCCGCGGCCGCACCCGCAATCGCCAGGCGGCTTGCGACGGTCTCGAGGCACCCGCGGCGGCCGCACCCGCACAACGCGCCGTCGGAGGCAAGCGGCAGGTGGCCAACCTCCATGCATGAACGCGGGCCGCCGCGGATCAACGTCCCCTCGTACACACACCCCCCGCCGATCCCAGTGCCCGGGAACACCCCCGCCACACACCGTGCCCCCCTGGCCGCGCCCACGCTGTACTCCCCGTACACCCCCGCGTCTACGTCGTTCAGCACACTCACCCGGCACCCCAGCAGTTCCCCCAGCCTCTTCGCGAGCGCCACGTTCTTCCAGCCCAGGTTGGGGGAGTTGATGATGTAGCCTTTGTCAAGGTCCAGCTGGCCGGGAGCGCCCACACCAACCGCATCGATATCGCCCATCGAGAGTCCGGCCTGCTCCACGGCGTTCTGGATGGTCCTGGCGATGCGCTCCACCCCTGCGTCACTGCCCTCGTGCGCCTTGGTCTTCTTCCGCTCCCTCCCCGCCGGCTTCATCTTCCCGTCGTACACCACCGCCATCATCTTCGTGCCGCCCAGGTCGAGCCCCGCCGTGTATCCCCGCCGCTTCGAGTTGCCTCCCAAAGCAGTCCTTCCTTTCCCACGCGCTACAGCGCGCGCTCGAGGCGCTGCACCACGGTGCGAAGCGCCTTGATCCTGGCATACAGCTTGTCATTGGCTTCTACGATGGTCCACGGCGCGTGGCGGGTGCTCGTGCGGAACAGCATCTCGTTCACCGCCGCCGCGTAGCGCGCCCACTTCTTGCGGTTGCGCCAGTCTTCCTCGGTAATTTTCCAGCGCTTGTACTCGCTCGCTTCCCGTTCCCTGAACCGCTGCAGCTGTGTCTTGCGGTCGATCTGCAGCCAGAACTTGATGAGTACGGCACCAAAATCGGTCCACTGCTGCTCGGTCTCGTTGATTTCGGCGTAGGCCCTGCGCCACTCGGTTTCGCTGCAGAACCCTTCCACTCGCTCGACCATCACCCGCCCATACCACGAGCGGTCGAATATCGTGATGTGACCCGCCTTCGGGAAGCGGCCCCAGAACCGCCACAGGTAGTGGTGTGCCTTCTCCACTTCGTTGGGCGCCGACACAGGCACCACCTCGTAGCCCCTCGGGTCAAGCCCGCGCACCAGTCGCCGGATATTGCCCCCCTTCCCCCCGGCGTCCCACCCTTCGTACACGATGACCACGGGCAGACGCTTGACATAGGCCCGGTGCTCGAGCTCAGCCACGCGGTCCTGCAGACGCTCCACTTCGTGCTCGTAGCGTTCCCTTGACAGCGTGCGCCCGAGCGACACCTTCGACAGCACCGACCCCTTCATGGCAGGAAGCCCCGGCTCTGTCGCTCCTGAAGCGGCCCTGCTCCTTGGATGCTCGCGCGCCTGCAGCGCCTGCTCAAGCGCCTGTACCACCGCCCCGAATACCTTCACCGTCGCAAACCGTCGGTCATGCGCTTCCACGATGTGCCACGGGACCCGCCCGGTGGCACCCAGCATGTCCTCTACCGCGGCTGCGTACCGGTCGTACTGGCGGTGATGTCTCCAGTCTTCCTTCGTCACACGCCACCCCGTGGCACGGCTCCGTTCGAGCTTGCGGAACCGCTTCGCCTGCTCCTTGCGGCTGATATGCAGGAACAGCTTCACGATCACCGTACCGTCATCGGTGAGCTGCCGCTCAAACGCGTTGATTTCACGGTAGCGTCTCTGCCACACAGCTTTTTTGGCGACGCGGTCCACGCGCTCCACCAACACACCAGTGTACCAACTGCGGTCGAATATCGCGACACGTCCTGCCGCAGGGGTCCTCGTCCAGAACCGCCACAAGTACGGTCGCATCGCCTCTTCCTCGGTAGTGCGACTCACCGAGTGCACCGTGAACCCGCGGGGGTCGAGCGCAAGGAGCAGCCGGTTGATCAGCGTGCCTTTCCCTGCCGCGTCCCAGCCCTCGAACACCACTGCGACTGGTACACCCAGCGCACGCGCGCGCCGCTGCAGAACACCGATCTGCTGCTCCAGAGGCCCCATGGCCTCGTGGTACTCGTCGCGGCTCAGTTCACGCGACAGATCGATCATCTCGAGCAAAGCGTCACTCCCCGGGCCGCAGCCCGCCCCCGTTACGGATAGAGATTCTCGTTGCAGAACTGCGCCCACCAGTCGATCGGCAGGACGACATACGGGTCACGTGGCGTCGAGTAGTCGGCATGCCGCTCATCGGTGCTGGTGAACGTCACCGTACCGGTGCGACTGCACACCACCGTGATCACTTCGCCGCTTCGACGGCCCGTGACGCGCACGGTGTCGTCGGCCACCTTCTCCACGAGCACATCCAACTGCACGTCAAGGTTGCGGATACCGTCCATGTGCATGAATTCGTCGGCGAACGACACGTTGTCGCGCAGGAATGCGCCGAACCACTCGGTTTCCCCGCAACTCTCCACCCGCTGCCAGTCGGTGTAGGCAGCCCGGTTGGGAGGTGAGCACGTGAAGTGACGGTTCAGGTGTCCATCGAAGCGCACGGTGACGGTCTCGCCGGTGAAGTGTCCCGTGATCCTCGCCGATACGCTGTCATCACCCGTGTCCACTGTCACCCGGACGAACTCGGGCGGGTCGGCCATCACAACCGGCAGCAGCACCCGCACGAGGACCCCCTCGAATGTCCCGGCCACCATGCCGTTTCTGAACAGCATAGTGAACCCCTCCTGCGCGATCATGCTGTCGGCCATCGCCGTGTCGCGCGCGAGGCGTTCCTGATCGCTGCCGCTCAACTGCCCGCCGGCAAGGGTTGTACGACGGCCGACTACCATCCACTCGCCCTCCAGACCGGTGGTCGTATCGCGACGCACGCACTGCAGGACATGTGCGGCCACTGCTCCCTGGCGCAGCGAGTCGGTGAAGGTAACCTCCAGCGAGTCGCCCTCGACACGGGCCAGTGCCACACGCCGTACCGTATCACGCACCAGCGCTCCCCCCGCGCACCGCGTGCTGTCACCCAGCAGCTGCAGTGTGTCGCCCGTACGCACGAAACTGTACACGAACAGCCCGCCTGTGAGTACCGGCAGGGCGGTGTCCTGCTCCCCGTCGTCATCCGACGCCGTGCAGGCCAGCAGCACGGCCAGCGCAGCCACGCACACCGTGCGACTCAGTCCACGCATGGTCCCTCCCTTCGGGCCCACGGCCCCTCCCGTTGACGCCTGCTCGGCGCAACAGCTTTCGTAATGATACTATTGTGCACCCCCAGGCGCCAGCACACGTCCCCGGAAAGAGGGGGGGGCCAAGCCCGCGGTATTTTCGGTCTGTAACATGCGAACGGTGCGAGGGGTCTAATGGGACGTGGACACTGATGGAAGAACTCGAAGATGCGATGGTGCAGGCGGCGGCCCGAGGCGACCGCCAGGCATTCCGCAGGTTCTACGAGTTCTACGCGCCGACGGTGTGGCGCGTCTCGTTGCGCACACTGGGCGGAGATGAGGCTCTGGCCAGGCAGGTGACGCAGGACGTGTTCGTGCGAGCGCACGGTTCGCTGAAGAGATTCAACCGGCGCTCGTCGCTGTCGACGTGGCTGTACCGGATAGCGTGGAACCGCTGCATGAGTGCGGCGGCGAGCCGACGGCGGTGGTGGTCGCGGATGAGACCGTTGGGTGACGCCGCGGCGGCGAGCGAGGAGCCACGGTTCGAAGCGCGCGATGCGGCCCGGCGGATACTGGGTTCACTCAGCCCGCAGGATCGTTTCCTGCTCGTGGCCAGAGAAATGGAAGGAGTCCCGTTCGAGGAACTCGCGGCAACGACGGGTATCGGCGCCGGAGCACTGCGGACGCGTGTGAGCCGGATCAAGCAGGGCATACGGGAGAGGAGCCCACAATGAACACCGACCGCGAACAGTGGCATGACGCGCTCCGGGAGTGCCCTGCGCTGCCCGACGACATGTACGCCGTGGTGGAGCGCAGCATCGTGCGGCGCCGCACAGTGCGATCGGTCCTGTGCAGCGTGGCCGCTGGTGCGGCCCTGGCGTTCTGCGGCTGGTTCGCGCTCGAGCAAAGGACCCCTGTCGTGTCGCACGCGGCTGTGGCCGGGGATATCGTCGATGATGAACTGGTGCGACTCGGCTCGTTCGTCAATGCAGCCGGCATGGACGAGGAACTGCTCTCGTTTGTGGTACCCGGCGACCTGGAATGATCTCTCGAAAGGGGGCGTGCATGCGCTCGATAGCAGTGGTGTGTATGCTGGTTGTCGCGGTATCGGTTGCCTCGGCTGGTGACCAGCACCGCCCGGGCAGGGACGACAAGGAGGCACAGCATCATGGGTCGCTCTGGAAGGAACTGGGGCTTACCGAAGCGCAGCGCGAGTCGCTCAAGTCGCTGCGCGCCGAGCAGATGGTGGAGTTGCGGGACATCGGCAAGAAGCTGCGTGAAGTGCGCAAGACGGTGAAGGTGGAACTGCTGAAGAGCGACCCGAGCAACAGCGTTCTGGACCGTGCTGCCGGGGATGCCGGGGACCTCACCGAGGACCTCACCGCAAGCTTCATCGACCACATGCTTGAGGTCAAGAAGGTGCTGACGCCGGAGCAGTTCAGCATGCTTCTCGAACGCGGCGACATGCTCAAGCTGGGTGGGATGTCGTACGACAGGGCGCGTGCCAGGAACGGCGGCAAGAGCGCCCCAAAGAAAGGCAAAGAGGAGTGCCCGCACGCAACACCGACCGGAGGTACTCCGGACGTGCCAGACACACCCGCAGAGTAGACGGCCCGTCAAAGCACCGTGTGCGCACGCCTCGGCCCAAGCAGGTCGAGGCGGTGTCGGGCGAACTGGTCGCGATCGCGTTCCAGGGGCTCGAGGAAGCGCTGGCGGAGGAACTGCGTGAACTGGGGGCCACGGATATCAGGCCGCGACGCCGTGCCGTCGCGTTCCGCGGCGAGCGCTCGACCATGTACCAGGCCAACCTGTGGCTTCGTACCGCCCTTCGCGTAGTGCAGCCCATCGCTGCGTTCGACGCGGCCGATGAGCAGGAGCTGTATGACGGAGTCTCGGCAATCGACTGGTCGTCACGCATGCATGCCGACCAGACCCTTGCGGTCGAATCGGCCCTCGCCACGACCGCGTTCACGCACAGCAAGTACGTGGCGCTGCTCACCAAGGATGCGGTCGTCGACCAGTTCCGTGCTTCCTGCGGCCGCAGACCCTCCGTCGACACCCACGCACCCCACCTGCGAATCCACGTGTTCATCCGTGGCACGCGCTGCGTGGTGTCACTCGACAGCTCCGGCGACTCCCTTCACCGCCGCGGCTACCGTCTGGATGCCACGGAAGCTCCGCTCAATGAGACCACAGCCGCGGGGCTGGTGTGGTACAGCGGCTGGCGCGGCGAGCAGGCGTTCCTCGATCCCATGTGCGGTTCGGGCACCATTGCCATCGAGGCCGCCCTCCTGGCGTCGCGGCGGGCGCCCGGTCTCTGCGGCCGCTCGTTCGGCTTCACACACTGGCCCGACTTCGACCCACAGCTCTGGGACAGCCTGCTCAATGATGCGCGGCGCGCGGCACGCACGCCCGCGTGCGGCATCGCGGGCGTAGACTGTGACCCCCACGCACTGAACGCCGCACAGGCCAATGCCCGCCGCGCGGGAGTGGCAGACCTGATTACATGGCGGCTCGGCCGCATCGAGAACCTGTCGCCCGGGCAGGGCCCCGGCACACTCGTGACGAACCCACCCTACGGCGATCGCCTCCGTCCGGCCGGCCTTGAGCAGTTGTACCGCACCATCGGCACGACGGCGGCCCACTGCACCGCGGGTGCGTGGCGCAACTGGGTACTCAGCGCCAGCCCGCACGCCCGGCAGCAGTTCACCTATGCCGGACCGGTGCGCACTCTCTATAACGGCAAGCTCGCGTGCGTGTTTGGCGAGGTGAGCGGCCCCGCCGCTTCTGTCAATGGGTGAGTATATTAGCGGCAACTGCCGTTTCATGTTCGCCTGTGGAGCGTGGCTCGATGTGGAATTCCTCCCGCAGGAAGTGGTATCCCCCTGTGCTGCGGTCGCTGCTCATCGCCCTGGGGGCATACCTCGTGGCACGGGTCTTTGCACGACTTGTTGCCCTTGAACACCGGGCCATGGCACCCGCCAAGCCCGCGAGGCGTTCGTGAAGGACTTCTCGCTGCTGGTCAAACCAGCCTCGGCGGACTGTAACCTCCGGTGCAGCTACTGCTTCTACCTCGACCACAGCACACTGTACCCGCAGACCCGCGTCCACCGCATGCCCGAGCAGGTCCTCGAGAAGATGGTTTCCTCGTTCCTGGCGATCCCCATGCAGCAGTACGCGTTCGGCTGGCAGGGCGGGGAACCGACGCTGATGGGCGTGGAGTTCTTCCGGCGCGTGACCGACCTGCAGCAGAAGCACGGCCGGCGGGGTGCGGTAGTCGCCAACGGCCTCCAGACCAACGGTACGTTGATTACCGATGAGTTCGCACGGCACCTGGCCGAATACAGGTTCCTTCTCGGCGTGAGCCTTGACGGGCCGGCGGAGTTCCACGACCACTACCGTCGGCATGCCGACAACAGGGGCTCGCACGCCGAGGTGATGGCGGGGATCGAGCGGCTCCAGAAACACGGCGTCGAGTTCAACATCCTCGTGTTGGTCAACGAACACAACGTGGGTCACGCTGCCGAGATCTACCGCTACCTGTGCAGCAATGGGTTCCTCTTCCACCAGTACATCCCGTGCGTGGAGTTCGATCCGCAGGGCAAGCCCCTTCCCTTCACGATAACCGGGGCGCAGTGGGGACAGTTCCTGTGCGAGCTGTACGACACCTGGGGTGTCTCGGACACGCGACGCGTGTCGGTGCGGCTGTTCGATTCGGTAATCGGCTGGTTGGTGGACGGGGTCAGGACTGTCTGCAGCATGGGACGCGACTGCCGTCAGTACTTCGTGGTAGAGCACAACGGTGACATCTATCCATGCGACTTCTTTGTCGAGTCCGGGCTTCGGGTCGGCAACGTGATGACCACGACATGGGAGGATGCGCAGCGTTCGGACGTGTACCGTGCGTTCGGCACGCAGAAGCGACGGTGGAACAGCACGTGTGACGCATGCGAGTTTCTGTCTGTCTGTGCGGGGGACTGCCTGAAGCACCGGCTGGCGGGGGGGCGCGCGCCGGAGACGCTGAGCTGGTTGTGTGAGGGGTGGAAGCAGTTCTATTCGCACGCGTTCGCGGGTCTGCGGGAACTTGCCGACCAGGTGAAAGCCGACCGTGCGCGCAGTGTCCAACCGGACCGGCGACCTGTCGCAGCGCCACAGGGTCCGGTCGGCCGCAACGACCCGTGTCCCTGCGGCAGCGGGCTGAAGTACAAGCGGTGCTGCATGGGCAAGGCCGGCACATGATCGACATTCTCAACCGGCACTTCTACTTCTTCGTCCTGCTGTTCACCGGGACCTACTGCTTCGCGTTCACAATCTATCTCGCCCGCCGGTTCCACTTCTCAGATACATCGCGACGCTACATGGTACTGCTGGTGGGTGTGATGCTCTGGTCGGTGAAGGACGCGCTCGGGGAAGCGCTGCTCCCCTCACTCTCATCCAGGCCCGACACGTTCTTGCGCATGCTCTGCCTGATCGCACCCCTCTACCTGTCGATTCCTGCGTTCGCCTTCTACCTGCTCATTTCGGTGTACAACGCGGCGGCAGCTCCGGAGCACCGCTTCCGGCACGCCGGCGCCTCAATCACCGTACTGGCCGTTGTCCTCTGCGCAATCTACGTCGCCGGTCTCGTCAACCCGCGGTCCATGTACCGCACTCTCACCGTCCATGCGCACCACTACACCTACCAGGCGGGTCCGGGGCTGATGCTGTTTGGTGTCCTCGTGCTGCTTTCGGGCGTGGTGCCGGTGGTGTTGATCCTGGCGGCGACCTGGAGGAAGCCGCGCACCGAGTCCTTCTTCATCGCCTCGGGTGCGCTGTTCACGATGCTCATCGCGCTTGCCACCAACGTACTGCCCGACCTGGCCGGCCTCGACGCTCTGCCGCGCATGGGGTGCCTGAGCGCGTCGGTCCTGTGCGCTATGACGTTCTACGGAATTGTGCGCTACGGATCGGTGTTCTCGCTCCAGCGGGTGCTGGAGGAACGGGAGAAGTACCGGTTGGTGGCCGATGCCATGGAAGCGCTGCTGCGCCTTGCCGACGAGAACGCGCTGTATCGCCAGCTGTGCGACCACGCGCACAAAGTAGCGGATGCCGCCTACGCATCGGTGGTGCTGTACCTCGAGGGGGGGAGGATGTGTGAAGTGCGGGCGGTGACCCTGCGCGACTTCGGTGAAGAGCTGGTGCTCTCCGCCGAGCTGCCCCTCCTTGCCGGCACGATCTACGAGCCCGGCCCCAACTCGCTGCTGCAGCGCCAGCGCTCCACGAACGGGACCCTTGAAGCGCGCTCGGTGGAGGAGTTCCTGGGAAAGGACCTCGGTACCCCGCTGCCCGACCCGTTCCGCAGAATCCGCCAGGTGCTGTCGTTTCCGGTGGTGCTGGGCAGCGAGGTCCGCGGAGCGCTGTTGCTGATGCGGTACCGCCGGGAGCAGGACGCCGAGATGTTTCGCGTGTTCGCCGTGCAATGCTCGCTCGTACTCAGGTTCGCTTCGCAGATAAACGAACTCGAGCGCGTGCGCAGGCTCGAGGACCAGCTGCATCGTGCGCAGCGCATGGAAGCGATCGGGCAACTCGCGGGCGGTATCGCGCACGACTTCAACAATACGCTCTCGGGGATCACTGGCTACGCTCAGCTGGTGAAACGCAAGTACGGCGACAGCACACCCGAGCTGAAGGGGTACGCCGACGCCATGATATCGGCGGCTCGGCGAAGCGCCGATCTCACCGAGAAACTGCTCGCCTTCGCCCGCAAGGGCGTGGTACAGCCGGTCGGGCTCGACCTGCACGCAGTGGTTCGCGAGTCGATGCAGATTCTGGAGCCAACGTTCCAGGACACCATGAACATACGGACCGAACTCACCGCGTCACCGTCCGTGGTGATGGGCGACCCGGCCGCACTCCAGAACGTGCTGATCAACCTCGCAATCAACGCGCGCAACGCCATGCCCTCCGGCGGCACGCTGACTCTCGGCACGCGTACCGAGTCGCTCGAGCGTCCGCGCCTGGTGGATGACGGGTACGAGATACCCCCTGGTCGTTACCTCGTTCTCACGGTCGGCGACACGGGCACGGGCATGGACGAAGCTACGCGGCGGCGGCTCTTCGAGCCGTTCTTCACCACCGACACTTCGGGCAAGGGCAGCGGGCTGGGGCTGGCGATGGTCTACGGGACGATCAAGTCACACCACGGCTATGTCTCGGTAAGGAGTTCTCCCGGAGCAGGGTCGACCTTCACCGTGTATCTGCCCCTGATCCCACCCACTGCGCCCGCGCCGCCACCGCACCGCAAGACAGAACAGATCGTGCGCGGTAACGGCCACGTGCTGGTGGTGGACGACGATGAACTCATCCGTTCCCTGTCACGCGACATGCTGTCGTTCATGGGCTACACGGTTACGGCCAAGCAGAGCGGTGAAGAGGCCGTGGCGTTTCTGCGCGAGAACCCCGAGGTGCCTGATGTCGCGTTGATCGACATAATGATGCCGGGCATGGATGGGTACGAGACGTTCCACCAGTTGCGCAAGATTCGGCCCGACCTGAAAGCCGTGTTCACCACGGGGTACTCACTGCCGCGGGACACGCGCTACATGACCGCACTCGGTTTCTCCGGGTTCGTGCAGAAACCCTTCGAGAGCGGCAAGCTCTCACAGGTGCTGTTCGACATCATGCACGGTCGTATCCCGCACGGCCCGGAACCCGGCGTCACACCGCGTCCCGCACCCTAGGCCCCCGGGCCAAGGCCTGCAGGAAGGTGCCGTTCGAGCAACGCGCCGATCTCGCGCGCCGTCTGCCGCACACCCTCGGCGCGCAGTGTCGTGCAGAACTCCCGGTGGCTTCGCCCGGCGCGGTACGCCGGTTCCCGCGGCGGGTGGAGAAGGTAGCGGTCGAGCAGGCCCAGCTCACAGTCCACCATCAGGCTGGCTTGGTAGAAGAACACCCGGGGTGCACGCGGAACGTACAGACTGCTGCCGGCCACCTTGCGGTTGCCGCAGGCAAGATCGCTGGTACCGCGCTCGACCAGTTCGATACCCGCGCTGCGGAGCACCCCGATCATCGCTCGGTGCACCCATGCGTAGATGGCCCGGACATCGCCAGCCGGTCGGGGCGCCACCACCACCACGACCAGCATGCCGGGCGCCAGCACCACGGTTCCTCCACCCCCGCGCCGGGCCACCACCGGCACGCCGTCATGCGCGCATCGCCCGCAGTCGATCTCGCGCTCCGGCACACATGACGGGCCATGGACCACCTCGATGGTCTCCTGCTCGTACGCCTTCACAAGCGGCACGTCGCCCTCCAGGGCGCGCAGCAGCAGCTCATCGTTCTTGCGCAGCGGCGGGGTGAGTGTGAGGGTGCTGCCCGGGGTCACGGCCTGCGCCTTCGCGAACGGATGATGAAGTTGGTGATGAGCAGCGAGACGAACGTAAGCCAAGGCGCCAGCCGCCCCAGCAGCGGCGTCACCACGTCGATTGCCTTCTGCGGACACACTTCGCTGCAGCAGAAACACCGAATGCAGTCGCGGTAGCAGTGCTCCGGCGGCGCGCTCGTCCCCGCCGCACCCCAGTTGACCGCCTTGGGCTCGACCGGACACACGTCCACACAGCGCCCACAGCGGACACAGCGTTTCGCGCGGATTACCGGCCGGGGCACCAGCAGCTCGCGCAGCGCACCGCGTACCCCCTCCCTCTCCAGACGCACCGGCGGCCTTCGCTGCACGTCGAAGCGGCGATCGACGAGCGGCTCCACCTCGTCACCAACCAGTTCGATGCGTCCCCAGTCGCCGGTACCCAGGCCCGCCAACTCCCCGTACGCAATGGTCGGTACAAACCGCGCGGGGAGGTCGATGATACGGCAGGCCACGGCGTCCAACGCAACCATGTCAACTGAGAACAGAAGCACACCGAGATGGCGGGGCGTACCGCTGCCGGGTCCGTTCCCCTCCATCGCCATCACCGCGTCCATAACCCCAAGCCGTGGACCAACGCGCGCACAGACATCGACCAGCAGTCTGCAGAAGTCTTCCACCGCAGGGTACTGCGCGTGACACCGTCCCTTGTGCGCGCCGGGCACACAGCCGAACTGGTTCTTCACCGCCCCCGTGAACCGCGTCAGCCCGTGCGTCTTGAGCTTGCACACCGTGATCAGCCCGTCGGCCTCCACCACTCCCTTTGCAAGGCTGAGACGGTGCGCGAGGAGGGCCTGGCGATACGCCACCTCAACCGGTGTCACGAAGTCGGCCAGTTCGATCCCCAGCTCACGGGCAACCGGCGTGAGCCCCGCGGTGCGCAGATTGAGTGCAGGAGGAAGCACAGCCGAGGAGTCGCCGTACTGCACGCGGCACCCCGCCTGCTGCGCCGCGAGGGCCACTGCCCTGAACACCTCCGGGTGCGTCGTCACGCAACGCTGCGGTGGCGCGCCGTAGAGCACGTTTGGTTTAACTATGATGCGCTCCGCAGGCCGGACACACTGCGCGAGACCCCCGAGCAGCTCCATGCCGCGCTGCACGGCTTCCTCGACCCGTTCCCGTTCGTAGGTCTGACACCGCACCACCGCCACACGGCTCATCGGAAGGCTCATAGCGCGGTAAGATACTTTCCCCGACATGCACCTTCGAGGTCTTCACGGTAGTAGTTTTGCCCTTTCCCCGCTCTTCCCTGTTTGACCCGGAGCCGACGATGAAGAAGAATCGACCAGTGGTGGTGCTTGACGGAAGTCAGCTGACCGTATCGGACATCGTGGCAATCGGAGTGGGTGACAAGCGGGTCGCGCTTTCGAAGACGGCACTGCAGCGCTGCCGTGCCTCACGTCGCTTCCTCGAACGCGAAGTCCGTGCGAAACGCGTAATCTACGGCGTCAATACGTCGTTCGGACCGATGTGCAACAAGATTATCAGTGACGAGGAGATCGAGGCGCTCCAGGTCAATCTGATCCGCAGCCACGCAGCCGGCCTGGGTGACCCGCTCAAGTACTACATCGCGCTGGCCGTGCTGGTCGTGCGTCTGAACACGCTTGTCAAGGGCTACTCCGGGGTCAGGACCCAGCTGCTCGAGCTGATGCGCGACCTGATAAACGCGGGCGCCGCGCCCTACATCCCCGAGTGCGGCAGCGTGGGGGCCTCCGGCGACCTCGTGCACCTTGCGCACATGGCCTTGCTGCTGATTGGCGAGGGGAAGGCCTACTACCGCGGTCGAGTAGTCACAGCCGCCGACGCGCTGCGGCGTTCCCGCTGCCGGCCGATACGCCTGAGTTTCAAGGAGGGACTCGCGCTGATAAACGGCACCAGCGCCATGACCGCCATCGCGGCGTTCGCCCTGTTCGGCGCGCGCAAACTGCTCAATCTCGCCTGTGTCAACGGCGCATTCGCCATCGAGCTGTTCGGCGGCATCGACGACGCGTTTGACGAGGACCTGCACCGCGTGAAGCCGCATCCGGGGCAGGTGCACGTCGCACGCGCCATCAAGCGCCTGTACGCGGGCTCGCGCAATATCACGCTGCGCGCGAACATGCACTCGCTGATCCGCAAGCAGAGCAGCAAGGGCCCCGTGTTCGAGACCAGCATAAACGTGCAGGATGTCTACTCGCTGCGGTGCACGCCGCAAGTGCTCGCGCCGGTACAGGAAGCGGTTGCGGCGGCCCAGCGCACGATTGAGGTGGAAGCGAATTCCACGAACGACAACCCGATAATCGTGCCGCAGCACCGCAAAGTGATACACGGCGGCAATTTCCACGGTCAGAGTATCGGCTTCGCCATGGACATGCTGTCGATGGCGGTGTCGGAGATGTGTACGCTGTCAGAGCGCCGTCTCAACAAGCTTCTCGACCGCACGCTCAACGAGGGGCTGCCCGAATTCCTGATCCCCGGAACCGTCGGGCTGACCATGGGGTTCATGGGAGCGCAGTACCTCGCGACGTCCACCACTGCCGAGAACCGTCAGCTGGCCAACCCCGTGAGCACGCTTTCGATCTCGTGCAACGCGTCGAACCAGGACGTAGTCAGCATGGGAACTGTCGCCGCACGCAAGGCGTTCAAGTCGGTGAGCAACGCCAAGCACGTGCTCACGCTCGAGACGCTGGCGCAGATGCAGGCCTTTTCGTTCCGCAACGCCGGCAGGCTGGGGCACGGGACACGCAGTATCTACCGGTTGCTCAAGAAGCATTTCAGCGTGTACCGCAACGAGCGCGTGTTCCACGATGACCTGGTGCGGTTCCGCAAGCTTCTGTTCTCCAGCCAACTGCTCGACACGCTGTCAGTCTACGGCTAGGGCAAGCACGAGGCCCCGATGAACCAGTCGGTCCTGCAGATGCTCCTGGTTGGCCTGGGCGGCATGGGTGGCGCGATGGCACGGTACGGAGTTTCACTGCTCGCACGCCCGTGGTCGGTCACCGTGCCCTGCGGTACGCTCCTGGTGAATGTGGGTGGCAGTCTGGCAATCGGGGTGCTGGCAGCGCTGTCGGCGGGCCCCGGAAGGCTCGCGCCCGAGTTACGGCTGCTGCTGGCGACAGGCTTCTGCGGCGGGTTCACGACGATGTCGACACTCACCTTCGAAACCGCACAACTGCTCCACGACCGCGAGTACTACATTGCTGCTGTCTACCTCGGCGCGTCTGTGCTTGGCTCGCTTGTCGCGTTCTTCCTCTCATTTGCCGCTGTCAGGGCCCTGACGAAAGGCTAGGCAGACGATGGAAACGAATGGTCCCGCGACGCTGTTGCGTGTGTTTGTCGGTGAATCGGACAAGGTGGCACACGTGCCGATGCACGAAGCAATCGTCCGTGAGGCGCGTGCGGCAGGCCTGGCCGGAGCAACGGCGTGGAGCGGGCTCCTGTCGTTCGGCCGGACAAGCCATGTGCGCTCGGCGAAGGTCCTTGACTTGTCGGCCGATCTGCCGATGGTCATCGAGATAGTCGACAGGACTGAGCGTATCGAGGAGTTCCTGCCCACGCTTAACCAGCTCTTTGACAAGGCCCGCTGCGGCGGCCTGGCAACCCTCGAGCGGGTGGACGTGATACACTACCTTCACGGACCAGACGACCAGAAATCGTAGAAGTTGTACCACTGCTGCGGAAACTCGCGCACCACGCTCTCCACCCGGCCCGCGAACACCCCCACCGCTTCCGCAAGCGCCTCCTCACGCTCCTCACGGGTGTGCTCGCGGACACGTATCTCCTCATGCGAGAAGAAACGAAAGGATGTCGGTCCGGTTTTCACCACGAACACCGGC
>CAZJJT010000013.1:0-21179 GCA_964546395.1 uncultured Fibrobacterota bacterium | reverse complement strand
GCCACCATAAGATACACCACCAAACGCTTGTGGGCCATGTCGTTTCTGCGGGCCCGGAGCGCCTTGTTGCGCACAAGGGGGCCGCCGCCCCAACTGGTCACAATATCAACCGGCAGCCCGGTCGCCGCCGCCACGTTCGCACCGATTCCCGCGCTCTTGCAGTCCACCAGCTCGAACACTCCGGTGAAACTGTCGCCGATCAGCATGATTGGCGCGGCCTTATCGGCCGGCCTGTACGGCGTCCCGTCAGGAAGATACACGCGTTGCGCCTTCAGCGTAACAGCGGGGTAAGCCCCCTGCTCCGACTCGGGAAGCTTGTCGACGATGTCGCCGCGACGCGAGAATGTCGTGTCGCGCACTTCGTACGTCACCGTGTCGGCCGCCGACGCCTCCTCGAACCACGAGTATGCTTTCACCCGTTCGGCAATCAGTCTCGCGGCAATCTGCAGCCCCCGACTGGTCCAGTGCGTGTCCTGTCGCTGGTACAACTCCTCCTCCGCACTCCCGTCTTCCGCCTTCGCCTTCAGCAGGTGCGGCAGCAGGTCGATGACCTCGATTCCCGCCTCGGTCGCGTCGCGCAGGAGCTTGCGGCCGTACGGGTTGATAATCGCACCGGTCGCATCCGGCATGGCCGCATTGAGCTTCTCGTAATACACATCCGCCTTCGTCGGCACCACCACGTACAACAGGTTCGTGTTCTGGCCGTCGCAGTACGCCTTGAAATCCTTCAGGTGCGGCAACGGGTTCTTGTCCTTCGACTGCTTGTCGAGATCGCCCCCGGTCATGTACTCCAGCGACTTGCGGAAGAACACCCAGTCATCTTTGCCCTTGAACCCCATCTGGTCCTCGGGCAACGCCTTGAGTACCCCCTCCAACGCCGCAAGCCACTTCCCGTTCTCCTTCGCCCAGGCGTCGTAGCTCCCCCCGTGCGCCTTGAGTTCTGCGTCGAACCGCGCGCGGTTCTGCGCGTGGTTCTCCGATTCGCGCGTGTCCATGGTCTTCGGCGCCGCCGCCGTCGAACCACTCTCCGCTTTCTCCTGTGCCGCCCCGGGCACTACATACACATTGTAGATCGGCTTGCCAAACGGGTTGCCGCGCACCACCGCGATGGGGTCTTCCACGGTCACGCCGTCCAACTGCTTGACAGCCGAGCGTTCCGTGCGCTCCGTCGGCCACACGGTCTCTCCGGCCAGGTCCACCACGTCGGTGTTGAGCGTGGGGTACCAGTACGACGCGAGCACGTTGATCCAGTCGGTCATTTCCTGGCGACTCAGCACCTTCTTCGTGTAGTCGCTGCGGATCCACTCGAACGCCTGGCTCATCTTGTCGGCCGGGATCTTGTCGAGCGCAAGCCGTCCGTAGATCTCCGCGAACCCGTCCTCGTCCTCGTCGTCCACCCCCTCGAGGAACTTCGCCCACGGCATGAACTCCACCTTCACCCACAGCGCCGGTCCGCTGTCGGTCTCGTGCACATAGGCGGCCACGATCTCCTGGAACGGCTTGAACACTTCACGGTCGCCGAACTTCTCCGACGCTATCCGCGAGGCGACGTCCTGGAACCCCTGCTCCTTGGTAAGGTCCCACAAGCGGTTCTCGAGCGGTTTCCAGGCGAGCGGCTGCTCCCGTTCAGCTTCCGTGAGCGGAGTCTGCTCAATCCTGTCGACGGCGCCGGACAGCTTCCCGCTGAACGTCATCCGGTCCATCCCCACCTTCGCCGACACCTTCGGCTTGAACTTCTGCGGGTCGTGCCGCACCGGGTTGGCGTTGTACGCCGCGCACCATCACTCCCGATTTCACCCGGTCGTAATCCGGCACCAGGTCCTCGTAGGGCTTCGCACCCGCAGTCGCCACCACGCCCAGCAACGCACAACACACCACGCTCCGTACCATCGGCACTGTCCCCTTCAAAGATGTCACATCTCGATTGCCACGTCCTGCCATCCCTCGGCGCCGAACCGAAGGTCGCGTTCGATGAACTCCCAGACGACCAGTTTCTTGCCTGCAAGCACCGGCCGCTTCCCCTCTTCCTTCGCCTTCGACAGGGCCCGCGCAAGTGTCTGGCGCACCAGCGTCGACGCCCCTCCGTCACTGACGAAGCTGCACACCGGCTGACGCAGCTCGTAGGCCAGGTGCGCGATCCACCCCGCCATCCGCGGCTCATCGGTCTGGTAGATCCGCGAGAAGCTGTCTCCGAGCACCAGCACGTTGGCGCGATTGAAGTCGTCGCGGTAGAGCACGCGGCGCGCTTCGTTCCCCTCGTCGTCACGCTGCACCCGGTACACCTGGAAACAGGCGGTGGACTCCACCCCGAACGCGAGCTTCAGTTCCCGCACCCGGAAATCGGGCAGCGCGGTCATGGTACCCACGTCTCCCACCCGGTCCACGTCCACCTGCTCGAGCACATACTCGGTGGTTTCCCACTCCGGGTCATACCACTCGTACCCGCGAATGCGTTCGGCAACCAGCCGCGCGCAGAGCCGCAGCCCCCGTGCCCGCCAGTGCGTGTCCTTCGACAGGTACAGCGAGTCTCCCGCCTCTTCGTCGCGCGTCCGCTCCTCGGCAAACGGATGGAAGAGGTCTACCACCGCCACGCCGCGCCGCTCGAGTTCTTCCAGCACCCCCACCGAGTGCGAGAACCGGCACGCCTCGTCGGGGGCCACCGATGCGTTCACCATGTCGGGATACACGCTGCCCTTGCCCGGCACAATTACCACCAGCAGCTCCACGCCCTGCGCCGCAAGCTGGTCTCGGAACGTCACAATCGTCCCCACCGGGTCATCGCGCACCTGTACCGGACTCTCGTCGATAATATTCGTGGTGGTGTCGGGCTGCGAGCGAGGATCGAGGATGCTCGGGTAGGTAAGGTACTCGACTCCCGGCCGGTAGAAAAACCAGCCCTTGCGTCCCAGCACCGCCTTCTCCCCCAGGTCGTGCATCAACGCGAATCGGAGGAACTGGTTGGGCGGCCGCAGCATGTCGGCGGCGATCGAGGTCTCCTCCATTTCGTTCTCCCAGGCCCGAAGGTAGGTGCGGGAGAACACGGTGGTGGTCCAGAACGCCTTCCACACCAGCCCCGGGATGCGCCCCGCCGTTGCCGGCAGGTAGCGCTCACTCATGCGCGAGACATGTGCCCGGACCTCTGCCAGCCGCTCCTGCGCGGTCGCGGGGTCCTCGTCACTGCACGCGTCGTACAACTGCTGCGCCGCCCGCCGCAGCGAGTCGGCACGGAGCGCGCGCACCCCGGACGGTTTCTCTTCGACGTGCCGGTTGATTGTCACCACGCTCTTGCGCGCATCCCCTGCCGCAAACATCACTTCCTCCGCCGCGCTCAGCGCACCTTCCCAGTCGTACTCCTCCTCGCCCGCGGCGCCTGCGAGCTGCTGCTCCACGGCGTCGCACTTCGGCCCGAGCGAGTCGAGCAGCCCGGCAATGGCGTTCGCACGCCTGGCCGGCGCGGCGAACGTGTCGCCCACGATGTCGAGCATCTGGACGGTTTCGCCATTGGCCAGCTCCCACGCGGCCTGGATAATCGCGACTGAGTAGATACAGAAACAGAATACCGCGACAAACGCAATCTGGATCCTCTGTGACATGACGCTCGTCCTCGCTGGGCCTAGAACTGGAAGTACAGGAACGGACTGAACGCACTCGTGAACATGCCGACTATTGCGTACACAAAGAGCAGCGCAATCGCTACCAGGCGCGCGGTCGAGAGCCGGTTGACCAGCTCATACGCCTGCACCGGCTGCCAGGTCAGCACCGCGCACACCACCATCGCCACCACGTGCTGCAGCCCGAACAGCTGGCTCTGCTGGATCGCCGACGAGGGGCCGGCGCCACCCACCCCCACCATCGCCGCCCAGTAGTCAAGCGTCTGCGGCAGCGAACTCGCCCGGAACACCACCCACCCGAACATGACAATTGCATTGGTGATCAGCACACGCCCGACCAGGGGGAACCGGCGGTAGATCGGCTGCCGCCCCATAATCCGCTCCCACATCAGAAGCACGCCGTGGAACACGCCCCACACCACGAACGTCGTCTTTGCCCCGTGCCACACACCGCACAGGAACATCGCGATACACAGGTTGGCGTACATCCGTGCTTTCGATACGCGGTTCCCCCCGAGCGCGATGTACAGGTAGTCGCGGATCCACGAAGAGAGCGAGATGTGCCATCGTCGCCAGAAATCGGATATGCTCGTCGAGTGGTAGGGCGCGTCGAAGTTCTTGATGAACTCGAAGCCCATCATGCGCCCCAACCCCACCGCCATGTCGGAGTAGGCGCAGAAATCGAAGTAGATCTGGAAATGGTACGCGAGGATCCCCCACCAGGCCGTTGCCACGTTCGGCGCATCCGCCGAGAACGCTGCGTCGGCTATCGGCGCCACCGAGTCGGCCAGGAGGATCTTCTTGCAGAAGCCCAACATGAATATCGCCGCGCCGTTGGTAAACATGTGGAGCGTGTGCGAGCGTTCGGCCAACTGCTCGGCAACCGTGTTGTACCGGATAATCGGGCCGGCAATCAGCTGCGGGAACAGGGCCACGAAACACGAGAACGTCCGCATGTCTTTCACCGGCGGCGCGTCCCCCCGCCACACGTCGATGGTGTAGCTCATGGTCTGGAACGTATAGAACGAAATGCCGATGGGCAGTGCTATCTGCATGATGTAGAACGTGTTCGTTCCGGCCCCGAACAGCTCGACCATGCGGTTCACCCCGCCCATCACGAACATGTAGTACTTGAAAAACCCCAGCAGCCCCAGGTTCACCACCATCGACACCACGAGTGCCGTGTTGCGGATCAGCTTGTTCTTCTTCTCGTCGTCTTCGACAAACTGGTCGTAGAACCAGCCGACCGCCAGGAAAAACGGGTAGAACACGTTCACCGCGCCCAGTTCGCTCCTGATATCGGACCTGCTCACCTGCCGCGGATCCATCTTCTCGGGCCACGTGATCGCCCGCCCGCAGGCGTAGTCGACAATGGTCGACACCCACATCAGCGTCACAAACCACGGCTCGAACCACCCGTAGAACACGTAGCTCATCACCGTGATCCACAGGTTGATCCAGCTGAGCTGGACCTTCCGCCACACAAGCAGGAAATAGACCGCAAGGAATACGGGCAGGAAATAGAAGAGGAAGATGTGCGACGAAAAGACCATATGCTGTGCTCCTGAGTCCCCGCCTGTCTGATGGTGCTACTTCGCCATGTCCGCTTTCAACGCGTAGTACTTCTCCGAGGCATCCACGTCGAAATACTCATCCTCGAGCGCTTCCCCCCACACCAGGTCGATCGGACGGACGAGCACCAGCGAGTGCGTGGCGCCAACTTCGAACTTCTCCACGTCACCGTCCACAAACTCGTCCATCTTGTCCTTGATCTTCCTGCGCGGTATCAGCGGGTTGTAGTGCCCCACGAGGATCTCCTTCTCGCTGCACGTCCCGCTCAGCACCTTGGTCACCCGGTATTTCATGACGTACACGTAGTCGTACAGATCGTTGGGCGGGAACGTGCCCGGGATCTCGAGCACACGCGCGGTGATCTTCAGCGTGTCCACCTTCGGCGCCTTGCTGTCCTTGGCGGTCTTGCTCCCCACCACGTACGTATCCTTCTTCGCACCACCTCCGTCCGCCATCACCGGCCCGCAGCACCACGCCGCCACGGCAACCACCACGATCATCGCTGTGCGTTTCATCCCTGCTCCTTTCGATGCCTCGCTCTGTCCACTGCCCGGCGCGCTCACCCGCGCGGGAAACACGCCGGCAGTCGTTCACTCACCTTCCGCGGGCTGTACCCCAGCTCACGCATCGCCTCCGAAGGGTCGAGGTCAGCGTCCTGCGTTACTCCCGCTATCACCGGCCAGCGAAGCGGGGGCCGCCTCATCACCGCTCCCATCACCGCCGACACCACGTGACACGCCCACACCGGCACCGTCACTATCGGCACACCCTTCCGTCCCATCAGCTCCAGGCACAACCGTGCGAACTCGCGAATCGTGATCGCCTCGCCGCCGCTCAGGTTGTACACCTTCCCGCGCGCCGCGTCACACGCGCGAATCGCGGCCAGCCCTGCTATGACATCCTCGACGTACACCGGCCGTTTCCGTGCCGCCCCCCTGCCGATAAACGGGACGACGGGGAAGCGCCGAAGGTAATCGAGGAACTGCTCGAACTCCTCTCCGCCGCGCTCGGCGTACACCAGGGTGGGCCGCACAATCGTGTACGGGACACCCGACTCGCGCACGAGCCGTTCCGCCTCCCGCTTCGAGCGGGAGTAGGCCGTCGTCTTCGGGTACACCACCGAAGCCGAAGAGACGTGCACAACATGGCCGACTCCTGCCGCGGCCGCTTCCGCAAGCACCACCGCGGTCCCGCCCACGTTCACCCGCTCGTACACACGATTGTCAAACGCGACAATCACCGCGGCCAGGTGGTACACCGTATGCACGCCGTCACACACCCCGCTCATCGACGCCGCATCGGCCACATCCGCGGACCACACCTCCGCCCCGAGCGACTCAACCCGCGTCGCGCCCGGATCACCCGGCAGTGTCACCACACGCACCTGCTCGCCCGCCGCGCGGAACCGCTTCACCAGTTCGGTTCCCATCACCCCCGCGCCGCCCGTTATGGCAATCACGGGCGGTACCTCCCGAGCGCGTAGCGCGCGACCACGCGCAGAACCCGCAGGCCATAGGTGATCGGGTTGAGATTCGATGTCTCCCCGGCGTAGCGCGTTGGTACCGGGATTTCGGCGATCCGCATGCCGCGGGCCCGAGCACTCGCGATTACTTCGAGATCGAAGTCGAAACTGCCGCTTAACCGCTCAAACGGGATTGCCGACATGGCGCGCGCACCGTAGCACAGGTACCCGCTGTGGTAGTCGGTCAACCGAAGCCCGAACACGGTGTTCTCCAGCGCGGTGAGCATTCGGCCCGCAATATACTTGTACACCGGCATCCCACCCGAGAGCGCTGTACCCGATGCAATCCGCGATCCCTGAAGGATGTCACAGTCGCTCACGCGCATCGTAGCGAGCATCTCCGGCAGTTTCTCCGGCGCGTATTGCCCGTCGCCGTGAAGGCAGACGGCGGCCTCACACCCTGCTTCCTGACAAAGAGCGATGCCTTTCCGGACCACCGCGCCATACCCGCGGTTGCGTTCGAAACGGCATACATCCACATTCCCGCGCCTCGCAGCTATCGCATCCGCAACCTCGGCGGTGTTGTCCCGCGACCCGTCATCAACTATCCACA
Organism: uncultured Fibrobacterota bacterium; assembly: GCA_964546395.1. Classification (GTDB taxonomy): domain Bacteria; phylum Fibrobacterota; class Chitinivibrionia; order Chitinivibrionales; family CAZJJT01; genus CAZJJT01. The sequence continues at coordinate 13,921 of CAZJJT010000013.1, read as the reverse complement.
GACCGCGTATCAACTCCCACGCCGGCGCCGGTATCCGTTCGATCGTTTCTTCGAGAAACGCTCCTACGTTGTACGCGGGGACAAACACCCCCGCATACGGCTCCCCTAACATGCCGCCCGTGCCGTCACACTGCTCTCGTAGCGGTCAAGATAGGCCAGCATGGTTCCCCGAAGCGCTTCCTCGAGACCCACGTGCGGCTCCCACCCCAGCAGCTTCCGCGCAGCATCGATCACCGGCACGCGTCGGTCCGAGTCCTCGTAGCCCTCACCGTAGAACTCTGTGCCGGTAACGTGCTCCACGCGGTGCGTTCCCGCGCTGTCCGGGCGAAGCTCCTCGTACAACCGTATCATCAGTCCGGCCAGCTCCGCGATACTCATCTCGTTGGCCGGGTTGCCGACATTGAATATCCTGTTGCGGGCCTCCGGACGATGCCGGAGCACCGCCATCACCGCATCGATCGCATCGCCGATATACGTGAACGTGCGCCGGGCCTGCCCGCCGTTGACCAGTTTCAGCGGCTTGTCGCGCATCAACGCTTCCATGAAACACGCCAGCACGCGCGGGATTCCCTCTCCATCCACCCCCGGGATATAGTCCATCCGCGGGCCAATGAAGTTGAACGGGCGGATGATCGTGTACTCCAGCCCCTTCTGAAACCCATAGGCCACCAGCATGCGCTCGGCAAGCTGCTTGGCGCAGGCGTAGCTCCAGCGCTGTGCCCGCACTGGTCCGAGTACCAGCGGCGTACAGTCTTCATCGAGCACCCGCAACTCCTCGTGTCCCTCACCTACCGCGTGCTCCCCCACCAGCCCTTCCACGGTCTTGCCGTAGACCTCACTGGTGGAGAAATGCACCAGCCATCGCTGCTCACGCGTGCAGACCCGGGCAAGCTCGAGGGGGTGGGAGAAGTTCAGTTCGATGACATCAACCGGAACGGTGTTGTACAGCGAGGGGTTGCACAGCGCCACGAGCGAGACCACCACGTCCGAGCGCCGCACGGCATCGCTCACCACACCCGCGTCGTAGACATCCGCCTGCACGAACTCGAACCGCTCGTGGCCCAGACACGTGTCAAGCTTGGTCGACACCTGATCGACTCCCAGCACACGGTACGAGCCGGCCGCGAGGAGCCGCTCCACGAGGTGGGAGCCGATGAACCCCCCGCAGCCGATGATGCCGATAGTTGCGTTGCCCGTTGCCACGCCGTCGCTGCACCAGAACCGCAGGTATTCTACGGGACCAGGACGAAGGTGCCGCTCATGACATTGATGTCGGTTTCACCGTACTGGGCCACCCTGATGACGCATGATGCCCCTGCCCAGGCGGCATCGGGAGTCCAGGAGAAGGTGTTGGTGGGCTTGATGACACCGCCCGTCGTCGTAATCCCATGCCAGGTTTCCTCACCGTCATTGGTGAAGTCAATCTGCACGTTCGACACTGTCGCGGCGTAGCACCACTTGATCTCGGTAGCGACACCAGCATGCAGCGTATCCCCTGCCACCGGCGAGAGTATCTGCAGCGAAACGAGGTCGTCGGGGCATTCGGGAGCAGGCCCTTCCCCATCTTCCTTGCACGCGCCGAGCAGAAGCAACCCTGATACCAACGCGAGTGCGACCTGGTGCCCGTATGCTGTCTTCATGTGCCGCTTCTCCTTTCCTGTGTCCGGCAGAGCCCGGCTATCTGAACATCGTTGATTTCACACCAATCGCGACTGACCACGAATGAAGAAAGTCCTTCCAGTCCGGCTGGTTCCACTCCCAGGGGGCATCCTTGTCGCCCGTGTCGTGGATCGGCTTGACCAGTGAGACGAAGATCGGGTACTTCGGACGCGAGAACTCCAGGCCGTAGTTGAGTGTCCCGGACCACATCTGGTGGTCAGGGTCAACCTTCGGCTGATACAGCGAGGGGTCCCAGTGGTGCATGTAGCCAACCCCGAGCTGACCACTGAACGTCACGCCGAACGAATGGACATACCCATGCACCTTGCGGTTGCCGTAGAACGCCGAAAGTGACACACTGGGCGGACGGTAGTCGCCCATGTCGTTTTCACCGTACCACTTGAAGCGGTAGTAGTACCGGGGATTGTCCTTCGCGTCCTCCGGCACGCCATCGGGGAAGTACTCGTCGAGAAACTCGTTCTCCCCGGAGAACAGCCGCATGGCGAAGGGGTGCGAATACCCAGCGTCAAACAGCAGGATCCCGTCCTCCACGTCGCGCGAGTAGCTGAGCGAAAGCGAACCCGTGTAGAGCCCGCCGCCGTTCTGGAGGCTTGCAGGGAGGTAGAAGTTGGCGTTGTCCGTGCCCCTCCTGATATCGTACTGCCCGGTCGGGAGCGAGAGCCCGAGTGTTGCGGAGAACTGCCCCGTAGCGCCGAACGTCATGCCCACGTCAGCCGAGATGTCGCCGATACCACCGGTAATCGCGTACTTCTCCGGGATATTGGTCTGGTACTGGACCTGGCCGTCCTTGGAGTTCCACGGAAGGCTGGCCCCGACACTGAGTTTCCAGTGCGGCTTGCCGCTCAGTCGCACGCTGAGTGTCTTGTTGCGGTAGGTCTGGCCGATCGTTGTCGAGTGCATCACTTCGACATCGATCAGTCCGCCAGTCACTCCCATGCCAACCCACTTGGCTCCCCCGCCGCCGCCGCCGCCGGAACCACCGGCGCCGCACCCTCCGACCGATGCCCATGGCGTAAGGGATGGAGCAGGCAGCGCTCCGTGCCGCTCCACACTGTTCGTAGCGACACGATGACCGTGTGGCCACAGCACTGTGAGCAGCGTGACTGCTGCCACAGCAAGCACCACCCCAACGCCCGTCACGTACACCCTCTCTGCCCGGTTCATCTGGCGCATGTCATCACGGTTTGCAGCATTCTTTGTCACGGTTTCGTCTCCCAGTAGTCTAGGTACCCAGAGCGTATGCATGTCAGAAGAACCTGAAGAGATAGGCCCGGCTGTAGCCTGTGGCTGCATAGTAGCCGTCCGGAGATATCCCCCCCTTGAACGGGTACCTCAGCACCACACGCGGCTCGCCTACGAGAGCAAACTGCAGATAGAGCGGCCCCTCGGCCGACAGCACGACCTCCTGCAGCATGGTCTCACCGGCACTGCCTTCCGGGATAGCCATGAGATCTTCCTGGTGGAATCCCCCCTGGGTGCTGTAAACGATGTAGGACCTTCCGCCAAACATGAACCAGTGGGGCTCAGCAGCAGGGCTCGCCACAAGCCTGGCTGGTGTTGCGTCGCCGAGACGCTGCACGTAGGACTCGAACACCGTGCTCGGGTCATTCGGGTCACCGATGAAACAGTTGTATGTCACGAACTCACCGCTCGGCGAGAACAGGGCGCTCTCGACGCGGTGCTCAGGACGATCCTGGGGCTTCTGCATTCTGACCGGTATCACGGTGTCACACGAGTCACACGAATAGTCAACGTAGTAGAGATCCTGGCGGACCCCCACACGGACGGAGTAGGCGATCTTCACGTTGATCGTATTGAAATGCGCGTAGATAGAATCGTGCGGCGCCCACCCGTCTGCCTGGTACCCCGTCCCGCTTGCTGCAGGGGGCCCTGAGGGATCCCCGACCCACACATGCGGGGTGGACGTCTCGAACAGGCCACTCTCGTTGAACTTCAGTATGCGCTTGTCAGACACGCGAACAACGAACCCGTCCCATGACCGACTCGCGTCCTTGCCAAGGAAGGCGATATGATCAGGGTCAGTGCTCCACTCCGGATCCTGCAGCTCGCCAGTGATGCCGGGGACAGAATCACGCATGAGGAACCACTCGACCTGGTTGGCGGTATCCGTCACGGTGAGCCGGTCGTGCAGCATGACGCCCGAGAGCGTGTAGACAGCTGCGTCCTGTGGCTTGACCGTGACGTTGAGTTCGGCAAAGCCCAGCCACAGCATGCAGCCCTTGAGCATCCCCGTGTCCTGTGAAACGGATGGGTTGCAGACTTGGTAGGGCGAGTTGATCGCGTACAGCGTCCCAACCGCAGACAGAGGCGGAATCGGGGGATTTGGATCGACAATCGGTTCCGAAGGATACTCACACGCAACCAGCAGCGCTGCGGCTCCAACCGCCGCAATCTTCAGCCATGTCACTCGTTTCATGGGCGCTCCCGTACACAACGTTAACGTTATCAACATCTTACACCACAAAAAACCAAAGGGCAGCGACGGCGGTCATCCGCGGCTGCCCCCCGAAAGGCATTCCTCACTGTCCCCACGCCAATATACATAAAACTCTGGTTCCGCGCACACGTGAGCACTCACGTCGTCAGGTCTGCTTCACCCGTCGAATGCACCAGCAATGTGGTCGGCAGACCCTCCAGCATGTTCGAGAACAACTGGTGGAACCGTTCCGCATCCCCCTCCGAGGGCACCCGGAAACCGATGAGCACCACCGAGGAATTTCCCGAATGCTCCCGGAGCACCTCACCGAACTCTTTCTGTGCCACCACCACCGCTATCTTCGCATCCATCCGCGCCGATTCGATAAGTGTCCGCAGCTCCGCCTCGGCCGCGGCCCGCTCGTTCTCGGCGTTCACCGCACGCAGCACACGTATCGTCGTGTCCGACCACTCGTGGTTCAGTGACACCAGGTACGCCAGTATCACCATCAGCGAACCGTTGTCGTGCCCGCGCCACCAGATATCCACAACCCGCTTCTTCTGCGAGTGCTTCGGCACCCCCGCGTCCCGCACCACCAGCACGCTCATGCCCAACCGGGTCGCGTCTGCCAGGTGCCGCGCAAAGCTCGGGGCACGCTGCGGGTCGTTGGGGAACCCGGTCACCAGCATGTTCGGACGCAGCGGCCCGATTGTCCCGCCCATCTGCAGCAGGCTCTGCACGCCCATATCGAAGTCGGGCGCCACCACCACCTGCCCGAACGCGCCGGGCGCGTACTGCTCGATGAAGTCATCGAGGGCTTCCCTGGTCCGCTGCCGCGCGTCGAACCGCGTCTCCAGCTGCCCTTCCACGAAGTCCACCAGTGTGACGATCCCCCGCCCGCCGGCGGTCCACACGCCATACTTGACAAGGGTCATGCGTTGTGCCGGGTTGCCGCACAGCACCAGGCTGGTGGGACGCCAGTTCTTGGGGTGCACGGGGAGCTGCGCGAGCTTGAACAGGTTCTCGCGGATTCGCGAGTAGACGAACCCTCGCCGTGCGTCGCCAAACGACGTCGACAGCACGAATTTCCGGACGTACAGGAAGAGAAGGAATATCAGCACCGACGCGCCCAGTGCGGCGGCAGGACTGATCAGCGAAGCCGCGAACACACACCCAATGGCCCCCGCCAGCGCCAGCGACCAGTGGAACAGCCTGAACCGCGGGCGAAACGAAGGGTTGCCGCCGAACGACTCGACAAACGCTGCGAGGTTAGTAATGCCGTACGTGCAGAGGAACAGCATGGTCACCACCGCGGCCACCGCGTTGAGCGCTTCACCACCCCCGCCGCCTCCGGCGTAGTGAAGCACGAACACCGAGACCACCAGGGTCAGCCACAGCGCCGGGACCGGCTCGCCCTTGTCCGAGACCTTCGCGAACAGCCGCAGCGGTCTCAGGATGTCGTCGTGGGCCAGCGCCTGAAGTATCCGGGGCGCGCCGAGCAGCGACCCGAGCGCACTCGACAACGTCGCGGCAAACACGCCCAGGGTCACGAACACCCCCATCCACCGCATCGGCGCCACTTCCTTGAGGCTCTGGAATGGTGCGTTCACCAATTGCTCACGACTGATCGCTCCGCCGCACAACACCGCCTCCGCGGCATACACCAGCAGTCCGAGGCCAATCGCCAGGAACGTGCCGAGCGGAAGCGATCGTGACGGGTTCTTCAGGTCTCCCGACATGTTGACCCCGGCCATGATCCCGGTCACCGCGGGGAAGTAAATCGCAAACATCACCCAGAACCCGTACGAGGGGGACGTGTATGCCGAGTTCCAGTTCGCCACCAGCGTCGCATGGTCGAACTTCATCGCCGCCCCGCCCAGGAATGTCGCCATCGACACCGCCAGCACCGCCATGATCCCGTACTGCGCCCGTATCGCCCAACCGGCCCCGATGTAGGACACCGTGAACAGCGCAAAGAGCACCACGAAATTCACCACGTACACCGCAATCGGCGGCACGGCAAAGAACGGCCCCAGCGACCATACCAGCGCTTCACTGAACCCCAGGATGTAAAAGGGTACCGAGAGGGCCTGTGCGCAGTACAGCGCCAGACCGATCGTCCCGCCGAATTCCGGCCCGAGCGTCCGCGATATGAGGAAGTAGGCCCCGCCGCCCTTCACGCTGGTATTGGTGGCGATTGCGGAGATTGAGAACGCGGTCAGCGCGGTGATCAACTTGGCCAGCGCAAGGATCAGCAGCGCTTTGAGTATGCCCGCCTGGCCAACGACGAAGTTGGCCCGCATGTACATGATGACGCCGAAGATGGTGAGTATCGAGGGGGTGAACACGCCGGCGAAGGTGCCGAACTTGTTGTGCGGCCCACCGTTGTCGTCGCTGCCGTTTGCCAAACCCTGTGGGAGATCGCCCATGCGTACGAGCCGGGTGGGAACGATTGAACTGTTGTCAGGAGAATATACTTTGAGAGGGTACCGCGCACCGGTTCCCTTCACGCGGTTCCCCATGCTATTTTGTCCCACCCCGGGAGCATCAGGACCCACTCGTGAAACCACTTCGACACACTCTGCACATCGCCTGGCTGGTCCTCAGCCGAGCCCTGCTCGTGTACGCGATCGCGTTCTCGCTGGTGGGTACCGTATTCGTGGTCCGTGTGCTGCTGCTGGTGCGCACCCCGGTACGCGCGGTGCAGGCGCTGCGCACCACGCAACCCGACCTCAGCGCGTTCATGCAGCAGCACCTCGCACAACTGCGCACGGAGGGGCTCGCCGACAGCCTCGAGCACCGCTACGTGCCTCTCGACTCCATCTCGCCCCACCTCGTGGCTACGGTGGTTGCCGCGGAAGATGATGCGTTCTACACGCACCCGGGCTTCGACGTGGTGTCGATCCTCGCGGCAGCCGAACAGAACCGCGTGCGCAACAAGCTACACCACGGGGGCAGCACGATAACGCAGCAGGTCGCCAAGAACTTCTTCCTGTCAGGCGAACGTACCTACGAACGCAAGTTCGCCGAACTCGCCTACGCACTGCTGCTGGAGCGGTTCCTTGGCAAGGAGCGTATTCTCGAGCTGTATCTCAACTACGCGCAGTGGGGTGAGACGGTGTTCGGTGCGGAAGCCGCGGCGCAGCACTACTTCGGCAAGAGCGCGGCACGGCTGGACCTCGCCGAGTCGGCACGGCTGGCAGCGACACTGGCGATGCCCGAGAAGATCGACCCGCGCCGCACACGCTCGAGTTTCATGGCCCGGCGCCTGCTCACGATTGCGGGAAACCTCTACTACCGGCGACTGATCGACGATACCGCCTACACGGCGCTCTGCGGCGCGCCGCCTCCCGGAACCAGCGACTCATCCGGGCTTCGCACGGCAAACGGTGCCGGCGCGGTGAACGACACGCTCCCGCCTCTTCCTTCGCCAAGATCGCTGGCTGACTGACGCTCAGTGCATGGGGATCTGCGTGACAGCGGTGTCGAACAGCAGGCCGCCGGCCGGCGGATACATCACCGTGAGGGGGTCAACCGCGCGGCCCTGCACGTGGACCTCGTAGTGGAGGTGCGGGCCGGTGGTCAGGCGACCGCTCGAACCCATCGTGCCTATCACCTCCCCGCGCTTGACACTCTTGCCGCGGCTCACACTCACGCTTCCCAGGTGCGCGTACACCGTGGTGTAGCCGCGGGCGTGGCGGATACGAACCAGGTGGCCCCACTGCTCGTCCTGGCGCACCTCGCTCACCGTCCCCTTCGCCGCCGCGACTATCTCCGTGCCCTTCGGGGCCACGAAGTCCACCCCGTTGTGGGCCTTCGCGCGGTTGGTGAACGGGTCGACTCGCATGCCAAACGGCACCGACAGCACGGCCCTGCCGCGCAGCGGCACAATTACCGGTACGTGCTCGAAATAGGTGCGGGCAGAGTCCATGCGGGCCACGTGCATACCCCACTTCTGCTCGTAGCCCACAATCACCTCGTGCAGCTGGCTGATACCCATGTCCATGCCGGCCGACGTGACCAGCCGCTGCCGTTTATACGACGCCATCGTGGATGCGACCTCGCCGTGACGGGCCACCAGCTCGGCGGTCTGCGTCCGAAGCGTGTCGAGGGCGAAACGGATCCCGATGTAGCGCCGCAGCAGGTCGTGGTTGACATTCTGAAGATTGTTGCGCTCGTTCAGCTTCACTTTGTCGAGCGAGAAGCGGCTGAATGGAATGAAGTAGCCGGCGAACCCGCCGACCAGTGTCAGCGTAAGCAGCGCCACCACCGACCCGCGAATCCGCGTAGTCCGGATACGCGCGCCGTGCGGCGGCACAAGAAACAGCTGACGGCCCGCCTTCACTATGCGCCTGTCACTTCTTCGTCGTCGTGCTGACGCGTCGCACGCGTTCTGCGCGCCTCTTCCTGTACCTCATGGATCTTCACGGCAATCGCGGCGATTTCGGTGCGCAACTGCTTGATATTCCCCACCGCTTTCTGCACCACGGTCTCCTTGCCCACATCCCCGCCCCGCCCCTGCTCCACCATATCGAATACACTCTGCCCGATATCGGCGAAGTTGCGGTCGATCTTGCGGCGTGCCGCCAGCTCGTCGATCTTCAGCTTGCCTACCTTGGTGTATTCCTCAATCTTCTCCATCGACATCGACGCGCCATCTTTCAGCCCCTTCTTGATCCGACCCCACACGTTATCCATTCCTCGCTCCTTTCGTACATGCTGACGACAGCCGTCCGGCCGCGCCACAATGTGTACGAATATACTATTATATGGCCCATGTCCCGGTACGCACTTCTCCTGATCGGTCACAGCAGCAGCGGTAAATCCCCCCTCGGCGAACTGCTCCAGCACCACCCTCTTCCCGACGGGGGCCGGCTGCTCCACCTCGACTTCGGCGAGCACCTCCGCCGTACCTGCGAGCGGACGATCGATCCGGGGTTCACCGACGCTCAGCGCAGCGAGATCGAACCGCTCATGCAGGGGCAGTTGCTCACCGACAAGCTGTTCTGGGTTGCCCGGACAATCATCGACTGGTTCACGGCCGACCGCCGGTTCGACTGCGGCCGCGACGTGCTCGTGCTCAACGGGATCCCGCGCCATACCGGGCAGGCCCGCGAACTGCACCGGATGGGCGTTGAAGCCCGGCTGGTGGTACACCTCGACTGCAGCGCGCGCATCGCCTGGCAACGCAAGAGAGCTTCGGAGCGCGGCGCCGGTTTCGAGGACCGCAGCCGCCGTACCGACAGCGGATTCGCCGTGTTCTCGCGCAAGGTCGCGTCGTTCGACGCCGACACCCGCCCCGTGCTCGACTGGTACCGCGCGCGTGGCGTGCCGCTGGCCCGTATCGACGTCTGCGAAGCCACTTCACCGCGCCAGATGTGCGAGCAGGTGGTGCCGCTTCTGCGCTGGTAGGCAGCGCATCTCAGCCCAGGAGCGGGCGGAAGAGCCGTGCGGCGTTCTCGAAGGTTAATTCGGCCGCACGCTCCGGCGACAGGCCACGCAGCCGCGCGACTGCCTGCACCACTCGCGGCAGCGTTGCCGGTGTGTTTACCGGGGCCTGCACGCCCGCAGGCACGATCGCGGGAGCATCGGTCTCTACCAGCAGACGACTTTGCGAGACCGCCGCCAGGCTGCGTGGACCACGCTTGTTCAGGTCGCGGGTAATCGAACCCGAGAACGACAGGTAGAAACCCATCTCCTCCAGCTCGGCAACGAACTCGGGCGGTCCCGAGTACGAGTGCATCACGCCCCCCGCCCCCACGCCGCCTTCACGCCGCAATACCTCCATCAGCGCGCCCCACGCCTTGCGGCAATGCACCGCAACCGGCACGCCGAGACGCGCGGCCAGGCGTACCTGCGCCACGAACACGTCCAACTGCTCCCCTCGCGGGACTTCCCGAAGCGCATGGTCCAGCCCGATCTCACCCACGCCCCGCGCTCCCTCGCCCAGCAGCCGCTCCAACCGTGCCAGCCACGACTCACCGCGATGCGCCACGTACCACGGGTGCAGCCCCAGCATCAGTACCACGCCCTCCCGGCCGCAACCCGCCTCCACTGTCCGTTGCCAATCGCTCTCGCGCGTGCCGCAGCACACCATGCGCGCCACGCCCGCCTCTCCCGCGTCCCGCATCACCTGCGGGAGCACATCGAAGAGCTCGGGTTCCTGGAGATGGCAGTGAGAATCAAACAGCTTCATCGGCACGCACCGGCCCCGCGTCTGAGCAGGTGTATTTTCGCCGAAGATACGTCAGCGAGAGATCACTCGCGGCCGACAGGGCCGCTCCACGGACCAACCGCCATGCACTGTACACGCACCGTCCTGCTGCTGGGCACTCTCTGCCTCACCGCGCACGCCACGGCCATCATGGAGCGACCGCCCATCGACGTCTGGTCGAACGTTGCGTCGCCCTGGTTCACGTGCCTGCGGGAAGAACTGCAGCTCGACCGCATGACGCTGTTCCCCGGTATCGACAAGCCGCAGGTACGCCACATGCTTACCGCGGGCGTGCGCGCCGGCACCGAGGGCGAGGGGTTCTCGCGGCTGTACCTGGCCGACCAGATCGGCGAAGAACACGGGGCGGGACTGTGGCTCGGCGATATCGACTACCGCTCCGAGCTGCTCAGCGACCGCTGGTCGGAGGACCGGTTCACCAGATTCTCGGCCGAGAGCGGCGCAAGTTCGTGGGCGGTGCAGGCGTGGTACGTGCCACACCGCAACCGGGTGGTGAAGGGCTTCTCGCTCCGTGCTACCGACCGTCGCGGTCGTGAGTACCGCGTGTGGGACGACAGTCTGCAGGACGTGGGCTGGGAGCAGGCGGTGGAGGCGGCCGACAGCACGGTCGGTCTGCTTGGCGCGACGCTGCTGCTGGCAGGACCACGCTCCGGGTTCGTGCGGGTCGCGGTTGACCTCCATGGACAATTCGCACAGCAGACCGCGTGGTTCACACCCGCGCTCTCCGACAGCGCCGAGTGGTACACCGGCGGCAAGCACAACAGCATCCGTCTCGACATCAGCTGCGCGTATGTCCGGACCAACCCGGCGAAGCAGCGCAGTGTGCTGATGAATGCGGGGATCGTGTCGGGCGGCATGCGGCGCTTCTCGCGCACCAGCGACACACTCGAGTGGCGCGTGGGCTCCGGCCCCGAACGCGCGGTCGACTCGCTCGGAGGGTTCCTCGAGGGCGTGCTGAGCAGGCAGTTCGGCTCGGAGCGCTGGCGTCTCTGCGCGGCCGCCGCTGCACTTGCCGGCACAACCTACGACTACGACACGCAGGCCGCACACGACAGCTGGATTGCACAACTCCGCACCGACCGCCGCACCGACCGGATCACCGTCGCTGCACCCCTGCTCGCAACCGTGCACCTCGGCAGAGGCGTGCACCTGTTCTGCTCCTGGAAACCCTCGCTGAGCTACAGCCGCTGCCGCGCGAATTCGGCGGTGTCGACCACCGCGGCAGCCGAGTCAAGCCGCCTCATGCTCGCCGAGGGTGCGCTGGGGATACACTGGGCGCCCGCCGAGCGTTTCCGCATCGCCGTGGTGCCGTCGCTGCACGACGGTGTGCTGCTGTCTTCGGCGGAGGTCTCGTTGCGGTGGTAACGCGTTCATCACTCGCTGGTGCTGCATGGTGCGCGTGCCTCGCACTGCTGTGTTCCTGCGGCAACACCGAGCAGCAGGACCCGGTGCGCGCACTGAACAACGCCGCGTGCGACGGCGATACGGCTGCACTGCGGCGCAGCCTCGCCACGGGCATCGACGTAAACGCGGCCAACGATTCGGGGACCACGACGCTGATGCTTGCGGCGCGCGAGGGGCACCTTGCCGTGGCACAGGTGCTGCTGGACTCGTCCGCCGACCTCGAACACACCGACAGCAAGGGCCGTACGGCATTGCAGTACGCACTGGCGCCCCGGCCGGTGCAGGGGGGCGTGGACGGTGCGAGGGTGGTGCGGATGGTCTCGCTGCTGCTCGAGCACGGCGCCGACCCGAACGCCGAAACCGGACTGGTCCCGCCCCTGGTGTCGGTCGCCTACCTTCCCACCCACTGCCTGGAACTGACGACGCTGCTGGTCGACCGCGGCGCGCGTCTCGAGCAGCGCAACGCCGAAGGCCAGACGGCTCTCATCGTGGCCGCCATGCGGGGCAACGTCGACCTCGTGCAACTGCTCGTGAGCATGGGGGCGGATGTCAACGCGAGAGACAACGCGGGCAACAACGTCGTGAGCCACGCCAGGCGCAATCCCGACATGCTGCGCGTGCTGTTCCGCAACCGCGCGCGCCCGCGCTGAGTCGCGGCAGTACCGCTCGGCCGACCGAAGTATTTTGGGCCACCAGCAGGGCCGGCAACCACTCACATCTGCGGAGCAGTATCGCATGCCACCAGTCACTGTTGCGCCGGGCATCTTCTGGATCGGGGTCAACGACCGCACGACCGATCTCTTCGAGGGCCTGTGGCCTATCACCCGCGAAGGGGTGACGTACAACAGCTACCTCATCGATGACCGCAAGAAGGTGATTGTCGACCTGGCGAAGGCGTTCAAGACCGACGACTACCTCGGGCAGATTGCCGAAGTCACACCGCTGTCGTCAATCGACTACGTCGTGCTCAACCACATGGAACCCGACCACACCGGCATCCTTCGCACGCTCAAGCACCTGGCGCCCGACGTGACATTCATCGCCACGCCCAAGGCACTGCCCATGCTGAAAGCGTACTACGGGATCGACGCACACGTCAGAGCAGTGGCCGACGGCGAGACTCTGGATATCGGCGAGCGCACACTCACGTTCGTGCACACGCCGTTCGTGCACTGGCCCGAAACCATGGTGACATACGAACCCGGGGCGAAGGTGCTGTTCTCCTGCGACGCATTCGGCGGGTACGGCGCGTTCCGCGGCGCGATATTCGACGACGAGTGCACCGACCAGGCGTTCTACGAGAAGGAATCGCTGCGCTACTACGCCAACATCGTGGCGAAGTTCCACGTGTCGGTGCTGAAGGCGATTGAGAAGCTGGCCGGCACCCCGGTGGAGATCATCGCCCCCTCGCACGGTCTTGTCTGGCGGCGCGACCCCGCGCGGATTATCGAACTGTACCGCCAGTGGTCGCAGTACGCCCAGTCGGGCGGCGAGCGAAGCGCGACGCTGGTGTACGGGTCGATGTACGGGAACACCGAAACCGTGATGAACGCGGTGGGACAGGGGCTGTCGAGCGAAGGGGTGACGTTTGAGGTGTTCGATGCGGCGCGGACACACGCGAGCTACATCCTTGCCTCGCTCTACGCCCGGCGCGGTGTCGTGGTGGGTGCGCCCACCTACGAAGGGGCGCTGTTCCCGCCGGTTGCCGACCTGCTGAACCTGGCCGCCACCAAGGCCGTGCGGGGCAAGAAGGCGGCGTTTTTCGGCTCGTACGGATGGGCGGGGGGGGCGTTCCGCGCATTCGGGAAGATTGCCGAGTCGGCCCGCTGGGAAGTGGCGGACAGCTGCGAGTTCCAGGGCGGCCCGTCGACGGAGATACTTGAGCGAGCGCGTGAGTTCGGCGCGAGGTTCGCACGGTCACTATGAAAGCGCCGCAGTTTCTCAGGCAGAAGAACATGACGCGCATGCTGTACGCGCTGTCGCCGCTGCTGGCGGCCTCGGTGTTCTTCTTCGGCTGGCGCTCCCTGGCAATCTGTGCCGCCACGCTCATCGCGTGCTTCGTCACCGAATGGTACATGGTCTCGCGGCGCGGCGGCAAGGTGAGCTACGCCTGCTTCGTGACCGCGGGACTTCTGGGTCTCTCGATGCCGCCGACAGTGCCGCTGTGG
>CAZJJT010000012.1:19586-21274 GCA_964546395.1 uncultured Fibrobacterota bacterium | reverse complement strand
CGTCCTTGCTGTCTTGATTCTGTTGTTGCTTCTCGAGCTGCTTCAGTATCGCGTGGGTCAACTGCAGATTCCACTTCGCGTCGCGTGCCGAAGGTTGCAGACCCAGAGCACTGACATACTCCTGCATGGCTCCCTTGAACTTCTCCATGGCGCCCTGACCACCGCCCTGGAGCAGCTGTTCGCCTTGGCGGAACAACGTGTTGCCATGGTTGTAATGCACATCCGCTCGTGCCTGCTTATCCTCCAGCTCCAGCGCCTTCTCGAATGCATCCGCGGCATCGTCGTAGCGCTCGAGCTTGTGCAGGGCCGCACCACGGTTCGCTTCGAGGTGGAGTTCGCCGGGTGACTGCAGGAGCGCATCCTCGTACGTCTTGAGTGCCTTGTCATACTGCCCGTCGACATATTGACGGTTGCCCTTGGCGGTCTGGCTGTGAAGTTTGTCGGCATGCACCAGAACGGCTGACAGCAGCAGGCCAAGCCCGCATACAGGGACAACAGAAGCCACGCGGGTCCGAATCATGCGAACCTGCCCTTCCACTCACGCCGTCGACGGACCCGTTCCGACACGAAGAACTCCACACACAGAAGCATGATGGCGACGGCAAGGAAGTACTGGTAGCGTTCCTCGTACACGCTCATGCGGTTGGCACCAAGGTCCTTCTTCTCCATCTGGGCGATCTCGGTCGCCACCCGCGAGAGGTCGAGATCGAGACCGGCATGCATATACGTACCCCCGCCCTCGCGGGCCACCCGATCAAGCACCTCGGGGTTGAGCCGTGTCATGACCAGATTGCCGTCGCGGTCCTTCTTGTACACCACGCTGCCGCTCCCCTTGCCCACAGGAATTGGCACACCAGATTCGGAGCCGATGCCCAGGGTGTAGATACGCACACCCTTCTGCGCGGCCCGCTTGGCAGCTTCCACCGCACCGCCCTCGTTGTCTTCTCCGTCCGACAGTATCACCATCACCTTGTGCTTGCGCGATTCCGAGCGGAACGCTTCGACCGATTGGTCGATCGCCTGTGCGATCGCGGTACCCTGCAGCTGTATCCACTCGGTCGTCACCGCATCCAGGAACATCCGCGCCGCACCATAGTCGAGTGTGAGCGGACACTGCACGTAGCTCTCGCCGGCAAACACGATGATCCCCACCCGATCGCCGCGCAGCAGATCGATGAACTTGCCTATCTCGTGCTTCGCGCGGTCGAGACGGTTGGGGGCAATATCCTGGGCGAGCATGCTTCGCGAGACATCGAGGGCAATCATGATATCGACGCCCTTGCGTTCCACCATCTCCATGCGGACCCCGAACCGCGGACGCACGAGGGCAAGTGCGAGTACAAACAGCGCGACGAGGAACAACACCCACTTCAGTACCAACCGGCCGAAATCCGCGCCCGGCGCGAGGCGGCGCACCACCGCGGCATCGGCAAAGCGCCTGAGTGCCTGTTGGCGGGCCTGATGCGACCACAGGAGGAACGCGACCACCAGCGGCAGGCAGAACAGGGCCCAGAAGTATTCCGGACTGCCGAACCTCATGCTACGGGATCCTCCGGAACAGGGTGTGCGCAAGCACCAGCTCAACCAGCAGCAGTACCGCACCGGCGATGAGCCATGGGAAGAACCGCTCATCGTAGGTGGTGTACGACATGGTCTTGATCTCGGTTTTCTCGAGTTGGTCGATCAAC
>CAZJJT010000012.1:0-19576 GCA_964546395.1 uncultured Fibrobacterota bacterium | reverse complement strand
TCAACGCGTAGATCTCTTTCAGCTCTTCGGTGTTCTGTGCCCTGAAGTACCGGCCGCCGGTCGCGGACGCGATACCGACAAGGGTCTGCTCATCCAGGTCCGATCTCACCATCTCTACGCGTGTCTGCACCTTGCCGGTCCACGGGTTACGTACCTCGAACGGGTAGGGCACCTCGCCCTCGCGGCCGACACCAATGGCATAGATGCGAATGCCGAGTTCGGCCGCAGCCGCGGCGGCCGCCGAAGGGGCGATGTCACCACGGTTATTTGCCCCGTCCGTACAGAGTATCATCACCTTGCTCTTGGCGTTGGAGTTGAGCAGGCGGTTCGCCGCGGTTGCAACCGCGGTGCCGATGGCGGTGCCGTCCTCAACCATGCCGAACTCGATGTCGTCGACGAACCGCATGAGAATATCGTAGTCGAGGGTCAGAGGACACTTGGTGTAACTGCGCGCGGCGAACACGACAAGACCCATGCGGTCATGCGTGCGACGGCCGATGAATTCCTTGACCGTTTCCTTCGAGACATACAGACGGTTCTTCGGTTTGAAATCCAGCGCGCGCATGCTCGTGGAAACGTCGAGCACAAGCATGATGTCCACACCTTCGGTTGAAACTTCTTCCTGTGTCTGACCCTTGCGCGGCCGGGCGAGGGCGACGACGAGCAGGCCGACAGCGACGAGACGTGCAACGAAGACCAGGTGACGGAATTCCACCCGTGCCGACACGCCTGGTGCACGGACCAGCGAAAGGTCGGAGAACCGCAGCGCGGGCCGTCCCCGGCGCTCACGCACGACATACACCCAGACCATCGGGATCCAGACCAGAAGCAGCAGAAGGGCCCAGGGATCCTTAAGTGTCATGGGGCTGCTCCTGCTCTGCGCGCTGGTCCGTGTCTGCCGCGCTTTCCGGCGTAGCGGCAGCCTGCGACTCGGAGCGCGGACGGGTCTCGGAGACAAACGAACGCACCTGCTTCGACATCCCGTGCAGCGTGCTGTCCTCCGGCAGCCACTTCGCGTATTTCACCGGGTCGCTGTCGGCAAAGAACTTCTCCGCATACAGGCGCACTTCACGCGGTACCGCGGATGCGCGCAGCCACAGCATGATCTCTTCGGTGGTGAACTCCTGCGCGTTGACCGCGAAACGGCGCTCGATGTAGCGCTTGAGGATCTCTGAGAGACAGAACACATGCTGCTGGACCTGTCCCTGTCGAACCAGGTTGCGCAGTTCCAGCTCCCGCAACGACTCCATGGCTTCCTCGTAGGGTGGCGGGAGAGGGGCCACACCGGGACCGGCTCGTCGGCCCTCGAGCCAGCGATACAGCAGCCAGCCGCCGACAGCCAATACCACCAATGCACACAAAGCCCAGAGCCACCACAGAGAAGGTGTTCCGGCGGAGAAAGGGTCTCGCAAGTCTTTGATATCCAACGTACTGTCCACCGACTCTGCGGGGATCGCCGAGTAGAGCGGCACCATCAGTGTGTCGGTGGTAAGTGTATCGATTACATCGTCTTGAATGACAAGCAGTTGAAGCGGCGGAATGGTGCAGGTCTCAGGGATGTACGTCGTGAGGACATAGCTGAATACCGAGCTGTCGCCCCCAGCCGTCTCGTTGCGCGAAGTATTCCATTCCCTGACTGTCGCCTTGCCAAAGCTCTCTTCTGCCGGCGGCACGACCTGGCTGCCGGCGGGGGCGACAACGCTCAGCGAAAGGTGGAACAAGTCTCCGACCATCAGACTGTCCGGGACCTGCAGGTCGGGTATCAGCTGTGTCGCGGACACGGGTCCGGCAGCCAGAACGCAGATGAGCCCCAGCGAACGGAGCCGCGGATGTCGGGGACCTGCCATGTTGCGTGCCGTAGGAAACATCGCTCCGATGCGCAGCAAAGTGCCACGGTTCCACAGGGCAGACTTCGTGCGTGCAACTTCTTTATTGAAAGTGTGCTGCAGAAGACAAGGCGAAGAAAATACGACACGGACAGATGTCGTGTGGATCGGAGCGGGTGCGGGAGACACCAACGCCATCCGTGCCAGCGACTCCCAGCTATCGTTTTCTTTTAGAAAACGCATGTTCGTCTACAGGATGTCAAAGAAGAGTCTTTGACAGGATGTTATGGGTATACTTGTGGTGCAAGTATCATACAACAACTGGAAAGGAGGGATACATGAGAAAACAGGCGGCCACTCTCTCGCTATTGGTCGTTCTCCTTGCGGGATGGTTGTTTCGCTCGCACGCGAGCCTCAGCTTCTACGGGTACCAGCGGGTGCAGTACGGAGACTCGCTAATCGACTCCGTCCGCTACGTCCAGAAATCCATGGGCAGCGTGCAACTGGAGGTGTCACATATTACCGTAACCCCTCACGGTGGCTACCTTGACATTGTGGAAGACGCGTGGGTCAGCGGGAACCTGACCTGGCAGAACCAACCGGACGTCGCTGACCACTACCTTGTCAAAGGCACCGTCTCACTCTGCGCCAAGGCAGCACTGACCGGCATCATCACCTGGAAATACGGCGTCGCGTATCGCGCCGAGCTCTACCCAACCGAATACATCTACGACCAGAGCTACCCTGACAGCGCCACACTCGTGGCACAGATGAACTCCCAGATGGCGTTTGTGCAGAAGACATCTGGAACGGCATACAACATTACAATATCCAACGTTGACCTGGGCGAGCGTCGTCACATACGCATCCGCTACCTGCTCCCCAACGAAGGGGGCGGGAAAGCCCACTACCAGGTCCCGGTGCTCTGCGATCCCGGCTATTCCTACACCCGGCCCGAGCGTCTCCGCATCGCTATCCTGGTCGACGAACCCTCACAGGCGTTCACCCTGTACGCACCGCATGGGCCGGTCCAGGTAGGTGACTCCAACGCGGTGGTGATTGACTACCAGTCAACGGTGAGTATCGAGCGCACGGCACCGGTCACCAGTGTTGTCCACAAGACCACTTTTGCGTCAGGGCCATGGCAAGGCACCTACATTCAGCTCAATACATCGGTTCCCGACACGGTGCTCTACGCGCTTTCCAAACCGCTTGAGGCGGTTGTGTTGTGGCGCTGGAACGCACCGTTCGACTTCGTGGAGTACCAAAGTGACCGTCTCGGCCTGACTGGTTACGCGAGCAATGTCGTAAGCCAGGCACAGAGCATACGTCGGCTCATCGAAGAGCTGTCACGCACGAACCACCGTGTCGGACTGGTGCATTCTGTCGAGGGTGACCCCCTGGTGTCATTCGCGGCCGCGCGGCCCGGCGAGTCCGGGTACAGCGACATGCTGAGCTACATCTCGAGTTTCAGCCCGGAGCATCTCTTCGAAGCGTATCGAGACGAGCCTGACCCCCGGCCAAACTGGGCGCCGCTGCTGAGCAGCGATTTTGGCATCGACGATGCACGGGACGAGTTCTCTCGCTCTCTCAACACGGTACGGGCGATGTACACCGGCGACACATCAGCGCTGCGGCATGTCGTACTGCTTTCGCAGGGCACCGCGGCCGTGGGCTACAGCGATCTCACCGCGGCACGGGTCGACAGCCTCCTCGGCGGGGTCACGGTGTACAGCCAGAATGCTCAGTGGCACGGGGTGGACATCATGCAGGTGATGCCCACGGTATGGTCGGACAACCACCAGACCGTGGAGGGAATCCGCTTCCCTGTGTTCCGCCCTACAACCGTCCATCTGCGGGTCGATAACCTCGACATGCCGTATGCGTTCCCGCTTTCGGGGCATTCGGCGGTTACGTTCGCCATCGGCATCATGACAATCGCCGACTGGAACACGACTCTTCACTGGTACGGCTACGACGAGGCGGGCAACCTGATCCGCCAGACACAGACGGAACCCGAAGTCTACGAGTCCGCCCAAGACTCGGGGCTGGCGAAAGTCTGGGCTGCGGACGGCAGTCACGTTGCGGAGCGCGAGGTAGACAACCCGGGCGGTGTCTATGGGTTCGTGACCAAGGCCATGTTCCTTCGGGCCGGCAGGGAGCACGCCACGGCAGACAGCTCTGTGGGAGTGGGTTTCCTCTCCAGTGCCGAGATCCATCTGCCGGTCGCAGTTCATACCCCCCGTAAGGAGCTGAGCGCCGCACGGACCGTCAGCCACGCGTACGCGCGGGGCGTGCTGACTCTTCGCGTGGCCGGTTCGTTCGGACTGGCACGTATCCGCATCTACACCCTGGATGGACGGTTGCTGCTGGAACTTGACCCCCGGCGGTTCTGTACCGGGAGTGACACGTACGTGCTCTCGCTGGCAGCACTTCGCACCCGCCTGCCCCACCAGGTGCTCGTCATTTCTCTGCAGGGACGTTGCGCCACGCACTCTTTCCCACTGGCAACCGGAGGTGCCCTGTGAACATCCTGTGCCCCGCATTGCTCGTTGCGTGTGCCCTTGTCGTACACGCACAGGAACACGACTCGCTGAGCCGTCGTGTCCACTTCGCCGTCAGCTTGGTAGGCGGTGCCGACTACTCCGGTATCGAATCCACCGGCGACATGGCAGTCTTCTTTGAGCCGCTGCCCGACCGTTCCGTCAACCTCAAGTCACCAGCGTTCGGTATCCAGGGCGACCTGCTGATCGGGCGGGTGTTCGGGGCGATGCTCGGACTCGGATACGACCGCCGCGGGATGTGCGTCTACCCGACCACGGTGGAGTTCAAGGACGACCCGTTCGAACACGATTTTGAAGCCCACATGGTCGCCTCGTATGTCACACTCACCCTTGCGGTGAAGGCGGGCTACCGTGCCAAACGCCAGTGGGTGAATGTCGTGTTCGGTCTTGAACCTGCGTTCGTATGGAGCGACTCGCTGTACTGGCAGATCGACGGCAAGCCGGCGAGTGTACCGAACGTGGAAGCAGACGGTGATGTCCGACTCCTGGCCGGAATCGAGTACGGGTTCAGGCACAAATGGTTCGGGGTGTTCGCAACGGTCGGGTACAGCCGAGGTACCACCGACATGGCGTGGGGCTATGAGGGCGACACGCGTGCGAAGACGTTCTACGGGCGGCTGGGTGTCAGGTATTTCTTTGGCGCTCGCCAGCCGTGAAGCAGGCAGCCGTTGCCGGCACCAATGCGAAAGGGAACTCAGCACATAGCTGAGTTCCCCCTCAACTGCAGACAGCACACGTGTCGATCAGAACGGAGCGATGATTCGCCCAACCCTGATAGAGATCGTATCCACGTTATTCGCCTCGTCGATCTCCGCAACGCGATCGCGCGTATCGACTCTCGCACCAACAATGTACGTGCCATTGGCCCTGAACACGTGCTTGACATTGTACTTGAACGCCTCATCGGGGCCGAGAGCCGGTACCGGCTCTCTGGTAAGCGTGTCTCGAGGCAGCTCGATCGTTGCGTCGGTGGCCTCGGAAGCAGCGAGCCCCTGATTTTTCACCACGGCACCTATGGTCACCGTATCGCCTATGTTGAGCAGAACCCTGTTGGGCGTATACCACATGCTGTCGATCACCAGATCCGGCAGTTTCGGCGGTCGAGTGACCTCCAACTTCAGACGCTTCGTGTTGTTGGACTCGCTCATTTCATCTTCAGTCCCGCGACTGTCGGCAAAGACCTCAGCCCCGTAGTTGCCGATATCGGCAAACCGATGGACATGCGTACAGGTGTAACTGCTGCCGGCGTTGAGCGGCGGGACCGTGTATTCCACTTCCGTGGAACCATCGTCAACAAGTATCGCGACCATGGTTGTGTCGGTGCGCCCACTGCCAGTGTTGGCGATCCGTATCGTGAATGTTGCGTCGACGCCAACGAACGGGTTGGCGGGAGTGCAGTAGAATGTGTCAATGACCAAATCGACACCCGATACTTGTGGAGAGACGGTCACAACAACCGAATCGGTATTGTTGGCTTCGCTGGCCTCTGTGACGCCATCCAGGGCATCGGCAACAAACACGAACCCGAAGTCGCCGCTGTCGGATACGGGGTACTTGTAGACCACGGCGGCCGACGCCCCTGCCGCAAGGGAGGACACGTTGAGCGTGTCATCTATGCCGCAGTCACCACAATGCACACTCAGCGCAGAGGCCGCCGCTGTTCCGCCGCCGGTGTTTTTCACCGTAACCGTGATACTCACCGTGTCATCTGCCAGACTCGCCGGGTTAGGCGCTGCATCGATTGCCTCAATGATAAGATCCGGCGTATTCGCGGGCATGAGCACAATAGTGCCGACATTCGCGACGTAGCGGTCGATGCCGACACGCTTGGTCAGATATCCAGCAAGGCTTGCTGTCAGAGTATCGATTGCCGCAACAGACTTCTGCTGTGAGGACACTGTTCCTGTGACCGCAGCACTCGTTGACGGCGAAGCAAGGCCGAATGCGGGAAGGCGATGCACGCGTGTCTGACGGCCGATGCTCACACGGAGCAACGTCGCCGATGGGGCAGCCGCGGCAACGAGAACGGCCGTGTTGAAGGCATACACACCCTCGCCAAGTTGTCCGTCAAATACACGAGCAAGCCGGCGGCCGCTCAACCCGTAGACATCGATGACTGCGCGTTGCGAACCACCTGCTACCCTCACAAGAAGGTTCCTTCCCTGCAGTTGTGAGTGCTCAATGGAGGCCGTGGCCTCAGCAACAGGGGCAACCGACGTGAATGCGAGCGAGAACTGGCCGTTGGTGTCAGTTGTGTCAGTACCACCAACCAGATCAAGCTCGATGAACACCCCCTCCAACGGGTTTTCGCCCGGATCCACAACTCGCCCGAACAAGTTCACTGTCTGCGCCTGCACGCCTGCAGCCGAGAAGAGTCCTGCTGCCAAACATACCGCAAGTGTCCGAAGGGGGGTGGATACGTGCATGTACTGCCTCCTTTGTGGTTGTCGATCCGGGAAACAAGGCCAAACACATAATCTGCCATATGGAGAGCCAGATTGCAAGTCCTTTCTTGTGATATTGGTCACAAAGGCCACCCGGAACCGAGCGGCAAAGGGTTGACGTCCAGGCCCAAGTGTACTATATTGCTAGTGTACTAGTTAACTAAGACAATACTCAACCAAGGCAGAAAAACGTACCGTGGCGTTCAGAATCACACTCAGCAGTTCAAGCGGCGTACCGTATTACCGCCAGATGGTCAATCAGGTCATGTATGGTGTGGCCAACGGCATGCTCAGACCCGGAGAGCGACTTCCCACGGTCCGACAGCTGGCAGTGGATCTGCAGGTGAACCTCAATACGGTCTCAAAGGCATACGGCGAGCTTGAGCTGCGTGGTGTTGTGAATACTCAGCAGGGAACAGGTACATTTGTGTCAGAGGACGGGCCTGGTGTGGATCCGAAGGAGAAGTTGCGCGGCCTGGAGAACATATGCGGTCGGTTTCTGGATGAAGCCGCTTCGCTGGGCATCAGCACCGCGGAGGCGCTCGCAGCTCTCAGCCGGGCGGAGAAGGAACGTCGCAATCCAGGGAAGGGGAGTTGAGCGATGTCAGCAGAGAACCAGGTATTCAGCGAACGCAAGGAATTCAGCCCGTTGCTGTGGACCGTCCGCAAACGCCTGTTCGGGCTCCGGCGCTACGCGTTGAACCTCGCCGTGCTGCTCGCCGGTGGGGTCGTCTTGATGCTCCTGCGGCAGATCAACGGCCTCCCTCCCCTCGTTGCCGCTGTCGCGGCACTCCTGTTTCTTGGTGTCGGCCTCTCGGTGCGGATTGCGTTTGAATGGGAGCGGGTGCCGCTGCTGCGCCTCGGCCGCTTCTCGAAGACGAAGGGGCCTGGCTTGTTCTTCGTACTGCCCGTTGTGGACACCCCGTATGACTATGTGGACTGCCGGATCACCGTAACCGATTTCTCCGCAGACAAGGTTCTCACCAGGGATGCAGTTCCGGTGTTTGTCGATGCCATCATCTTCTGGATGATCTGGGATGCGGCGAAGGCGAAACTCGAAGTCGAAAACTTCCGGAACGCAGTTCCGCTCAGTGCCAAGACTGCTCTGCGCGATATCATCGGCA
This sequence comes from uncultured Fibrobacterota bacterium, assembly GCA_964546395.1. Classification (GTDB taxonomy): domain Bacteria; phylum Fibrobacterota; class Chitinivibrionia; order Chitinivibrionales; family CAZJJT01; genus CAZJJT01. Next base: position 11,618 of record CAZJJT010000012.1, on the reverse strand, counting down.
AAACCACGCTGTCGCGCCTGTTGACCGATCGTGATGAGTTGGGCCAGGAGCTGCAGAAGATCCTCGATGCGAAAACCAATCCCTGGGGGATCACGTCGCTGTCGGTCGAAATCAAGGATATCGTGATACCACAGGAACTCGAGGATGCGATCAGCAAAGAAGCCCAGGCGGAACGGGAGAAGAACGCGCGCGTCATTCTCGGCTCAGCCGAGATCGAGCTGTCCGAGAAATACGCGCAGGCATCGGTGAACTACAAGGGCAACGAGGAGGCCCTCACGCTCCGCTCGCTCAATCTTCTGCTTGACGCGGTGAAAAATAAAGGTTCGATGATACTTGTGCCGTCGGAGATTCCGCATCTCATGAACAAGGCGGTAGCCGCGGCGTTTGCGAAGAAAGCGGACATGCAGGTGGAGTAGCGAAGCCTGCCTTGCGAGCACAGAAAGGGGCCCCATGTCATTACTTGCGCTGAACGCGGTCACCAAGTCGTACAAGAAGGGGGAACGTGCAGTCCACGCTCTGCGTGGTGTCGACCTTGCCATCGAGAAGGGGGAATTTCTCTCTATCGTAGGCCCATCCGGAAGCGGCAAGACTACCCTGCTGAACATCGTCGGCTGTCTCGACTCCCCTTCCAGCGGCACCGTGGTATACGACGGCAGGGAGCTCGGCGCGCTGGGTGAACACGAACTCTCCGAGTACCGCAAACACAACATAGGTTTCATCTTCCAGTCGTACAACCTCATCCCCGTCCTTACCGTGCAGGAGAACGTTGAGTTGCCCATGGTGATTGAGCGTAAGTTCAGCAAGGAGGAAATGAGCGACAAGGCACAGAAGATCATCACGGCGGTTGGTCTGGAATCGATGGCAGACCGTTTGCCCCGCGAGATCTCTGGCGGGCAGGAACAGCGGGTCGCTATCGCACGGGCACTGGTGAAGAACCCCCTGGTGGTGCTGGCAGACGAACCTACGGCCAATCTTGACTCAACCACCTCTGAAGAAATCATCGCGCTCATGCAGCATATCAACGAGGAATACAGCACCACCTTCGTCTTCTCCACCCATGACCCGCTCATGCAGAAGCACGCGAAGCGTGTCGTTGTGCTCAAGGACGGGCAGGTTGCTTCGGATGAGAGGAGATAGGAATGGGTACCCTGTTCACGATCGCTTTCAGGAACCTCATGCGCCACAAGCGGCGCACGTTTCTCACCGGGGTGGTGATCAGTGTCGGCCTGATGCTCTACATCTTCATGGACTCGGTGATGTCGGGGCTGGACCGCGGTTCGATGGACAACATGATCAACCTGTCGACCTCGGCAGTGAAGATTCACACAACAGAGTACGACGCTGACAAGGCGTCGTTTCCGCTCAAGTCCGGCCTGCCGGATCTCGGCGAACTCTCGCAGTTCGTACTGAGCGACGAGCGGGTGAAAGCAGTCGCCCCGCGTACCCAGTTCCTGGGCCAGTTGTCCAACTACGAAGAAACCATCCCTGTGGTGGGCACCGTGATCGATCCAGCGCAGGACACGCTCGTATTCAGTCTCATCGAGTACCTGGACGGTGCGTATTTCTCGGCTCAAAACGAACGTGAAATCATCCTCGGCAAAGACCTCGCCGCGGACATGGGTGTTGGTCCGGGCGATTTCATCACGCTCTACGCTCTCACTACGTACGAAAGCCGCAACGCCGACGACTTCGAGGTCACCGGCGTCTACAACACCACTGACCCGAATCTCAACAAGAGCGCCGTGTACATCACCTATGCGGCGGCAGGCGATTTCCTTGACCTGGAGCAAACCGTCACGGAACTCAACGTACAGGTGAAGCGGCGGGTGAATTTCAGCGACATGCTCGACGACATGGAAGCAGTCCGAACCCGCATCGACCAGCAGTACCCGGCGCTGGTAACACACACGTTTGAGGAGTTGGGGGCCGGTTTGCTGGAACTCGTGCGCCAGAAGAAAGCCTGGGGCGCGGCTATGACGTTGATACTCCTGCTGATCGCGGGTGTGGGCATTGTCAACTCGGTGCTCATGAGCGTGTACGAACGCATCCGTGAAGTCGGCGTCATGAGGGCCATGGGCTTCTCGGGCAAGGACATCAAGCGGATGTTCATGCTCGAAGGACTCATGATTGGGCTTGTCGGAAGCCTGGGCGGCGTGCTTGCAGGATGCCTGATCGTATGGGTTCTTACGGTGTGGGGATATCCACTCGACAAGCTCTACGGCGACATGAACGTTGACACCGCAGGCTTCCCTGTCTGGGGCACCATCTATGGTGAGTGGAACATCCCGCTGATTGTCGGGACGTTCCTGTTCGGCATGCTGACCGCGCTTCTCGCCAGCATCCCGCCTTCAAACAAGGCGGCCAAACTGGAAGTCACCGACGCCATTCGCTTTATCTGATTCCGGAGGCACACCGTGTTCTACCTGGTCAAGATGGCTTTCCGCAACATCAACCGCAACCGCCGGCGCTCGGTGCTGGCGTTTACCTCGGTTGCCCTGGCTATCGCTTTCATCACCTTTTTCAGGGGATTCGCCGGTGGCCTGCTTGGCTCCATAGTGAAAAACACCACCAAGAACGAGTCGGGCCACATCCAGATAACCACCCGTGCATTCACCGACAAGGCACGCTTCTTGCCGGTGACGGAGAACATTGAAGACCCACAGCGGGTAATCGACGCGATCCGTAACGACCCGGAGATCGGCCCGCAGATCTCGCTGCTTGCCGAGCGAGCCACGTTCGGCGTACTGCTCAGCAACGAGGGCTACAACAAGACGGCCGTCGCACTTGCCGGCAACCCCGAGATCGAGAAGGACCTTCTCATGCTGCAGAACTCGCTGCGCGAGGGAGGGCGCTACATCGAGAACGAGCGTGAAACCATCGTTGGCGCCAAGGTCGCCGACGCACTCAAGCTCACCCTCGGCGATACGCTCAAGGTCATGACTACGGGAGCGGACTACGCACTGCACCTGCGCAAGTTCGCGGTGGTCGGCATCTTCGAGACCGGGCTCAACATCCTGGATGACAAGTTTTTCCAGATCCCGCTGGCCGACGCCAAGCAGCTGCTGCGCATGGGTGGGAAGGCCCAGAAAATCATCGTGATGCTCAAGGACTACGACAACGCCGACCCCGTGGCGGCGAGTATGAGAGCACTGGTCGCCGATTCGACCCTCGACATCGCCTCGTGGAAAGAGCGAGGGGAGTGGGCAACCATGGTTGAGCTCGTCGGCGTGATCTACAGTGTCATCTACTTCTTCGTGACGTTCCTCGGGGCATTCATCATCACGAATATCATGATGATGGTCGTGCTGGAGCGGCGCAAGGAGATCGGCATCATCAAGTCGATGGGTATCTCACGGGGTGGCGTGCTGGTGCTGTTTCTGTGTGAGGGCACGACCCTGGGGGTCATCGGCAGCCTCATCGGACTTGCCATCGGCATGGGGGTCAACATCTACTTTGCCATATACGGCCTCGACTTCACCAAGATGTTGGGCACGTTCAACTTCCCCATGGACAACAGGGTCTACTTCGAAGTCAGCATCGGCAGCGTCATCAACGTGCTCGCCATCGGCGTCATCGTGTCCGCACTTGTTTCCGTGCTGCCGTCGTGGCGGGCCTCGCGGATGAACGCTGTTGATGCAATCAAGAGTGTATAGGTCGGAAGCAAGGACGGGGGAGGGAGGACAATGAGACCGCAGTTCGTGTTCGCCGCAGTCATCGCCGCGGCGGGAGTGTCACATGGGTTGACGGGTGAAGAGATACTGCGCAGGATGGACCGGAACCGCGACCACACGAGCGTAATGGCCACGGGACGGATGGAGATTCATGTCGGCGATGAGACGCGCGTGAAGACGATGAAGATACAGGGGTTGACGGAGGGCAGCCGCTCGATGGTGGAGTTCACCAACGCGGAAGACAGGGGGACGAAGTACCTGATGATCGGGGAGAACCTGTGGATCTATTTCCCCGAGGAGCAGGATGTGGTGAAGATCTCCGGTCACATGCTGAAAGAGGGGATGATGGGCTCGGACGTGTCGTACGAAGACGCGCTCGAGTCGGACCGGCTGACCGATAAGTACAACGTGACGATGGCAGGGCAGGAGAACTGGGAGGGCCATCCGTGCCATGTGATTGAGTTGAACGCGACGGTGAAAGACGTGCCGTACTACCGCCGGAAGATGTGGGTTGACACGACCACGTACGTGGCGTGGAAGGAAGAGATGTACGCGAAGAGCGGCAAGCTCCTGAAGGAGTCTCGCGTGCTGAAGGTGGACCGAATCGGCGGGCGGGAGTTTCCTGTCGAGTCGGAAATGGTGAACACGCTTCGCCGGAACAGCAAGACCGTATTCGTGATGAGCGAGGTGCAGCTGGATGTGCGGCTGGACGAGAACGAGTTCAGCATGCGCTACCTTCGCCGGTGAGCGCACGCACCGTCCGTACCACAGAGAGAATCCGATGCGACATGCAGTGTCCACCGTACGTCACCTCTGCGTACTCTGCGCGCTTTGTGGTGCCGGCCCCGGCCCGTCGGCCGAACCTCCACAGAGGCTCGAGGTCCGCGGGATCCTGAACGTCGATCTCTCGGGCCTGCACGACTACCGTACCGAGGCCCGTGACCAGATGGATTTCAGCGGTACCAGTCGCCTGTCGCTCACGGCGACCAACCGCGACCAGTCGCACGCGAAGATCGAGCTGGCGCTTGACGCAACCGGCCTGTTCGGCACAGCCGCCACACACCCATCGCTGGCGGGAGGCGACGAAACGGTACTGCAGAACCTGCTCTCACGTGGGGACGCCGAACTGTTCGCCGTCAACGATGTTCGCCTGCAGCTTGAGCTGCGCAAGCTCTACCTTGCGCTCTACCTTCCATTTGCCGATATCTCGTTCGGCAGACAGGTTGTCAACTTCGGCAAGGGCACGGTCTTCTCGCCCATGGATGTGTTTTCGAGTGTCGATGTGTTTGACCTGGATCTTCGGCGCACCGGCAGCACTGTCGCGCTGGTGCGTGTGCCGATGGGGACACTTGCAGGGCTGGATCTGATTGGCGAACTGGCGTATGCGGACAGCCCGTTCTCGACAGCGGCGAAGGTGTACGCAACGCTCGGCAGTACCGACCTGAGCCTGGTGGGGATCTACCGTGACCCGGGACGGGATAGTGGTGCGGTCCGGGAAGGGCTTGTGGGTATCGGTGGCAAGGGTGACCTGCTGGTTGGTGTCTATGGCGAGGCAGTGGTGCACCTGCGTGAGGGAGGGCCACGGGCATATGCCGAAGCGATGGCGGGTGTGGACTACTCGGTCCGCAACGTCTGGGTGTTCATGGCCGAATACCAGTACCGTGACCACGGGTGGTACCGGAGCACCTGGGGAGAGCATGCGCTGTTCCTCTCGGTGCAGTTCATTCCCGTGGAACTGCTGAGCGTTGCCGGCTCGGTGCTGTACGACTTCGAGCACGAACTCGCACTCGGTACCGTTTCCTGTCGGTACAACCTGCGCCAGAATGTCGATCTTGAGCTGTACGGGCGTGGCGTGGACGGCGTTGCAGGGATTTTGTACGACGCAGTCTACGGTGTGCGTGCGGCGGTGACGTTTTAGCCCAGCAGTACCACGATGCCCACTTGTGCGAGGCCGACTGCACACCCGAGCACTCCCCCCAGCACCTCGATCGTCACCAATTCACGAGAAGCAATTGAGTAGATGAGCGTCTCGAAGCGGTTCATCTCGAACGCTTCCACCTTCTGCTGGACCAGAGTCCTGAAGCTCAGATGCGCCTCCATACTCCGCAGCATCATATCCACTGCATCCGGTACGAGCCGCTGTACCTCGCGCACCAACCGCTCCTTCAACCGCGACACGATTTCACCCCGGAGAAACACGTCCACAACCACCGCCCCAAGCGTCTTCTCCAGGAACTCGTCGAGCCGCTCACGCAGCACGCGCGCAAGGCGTTGGCTGAACTCGGGGCTGGCCGCGGCGGCCTGCAGGTCACCGTGTGAGATGAGTTCCCGCTCCACCGTCTCGCCGATCGAACGCGCCAGGTCGCTCCGTCTTCGCGGGATCAGCCCCTGGATGCTCAGACCAAACACACGGACGGGCCTGTACGGCCGGAACAGCATCCGTACCGCGACCCGGTTGGTGAACCACCCTATCAGGCCGGACACCAGCGGAAGCGAGATGTACACAGCGATTTCGCGAGTCACGGGGAACCGCCTTTCTGAAGAGCACTACAGAAGATACCTGGCGTTGGGGCACATTGCAGCGCAGAACCCGACAGCTGCGGAGCACATGGACACACAAGCCGCGGCCGGCACGCCCGACACAGGCGGGAAGAGCGACTTGTGGTATGTATATTTCGCGCGGGGAGAACACCATGGCACTCAACAACTTCTCTTGGGTCATTCCCGGCAAACTCGCGGGCTCGGCCCTTCCGGGCGGCCGCCTCGCGAGCGTGCGGCCGTTTCTGGAATCGGATATCCGCGACCTCAAGAACGAGGGGGTCGACACACTCGTGTCGCTGCTGAAAACGCACCCGGTACTGTCCAAGGTGTGTGAAGAGACGGGGGTCGAATGGCTCCAGTACCCTATCAACGACTTCGGCCTGCCGCAGGACCGGGCTGCGTTTGAGGAGCTGGTAGCCGGGCTTGTTGACAGAATAGAAGCGGGCCGGGCGGTCTGCGTGCACTGTCGCATGGGAGTGGGGCGTACTGGCGTGGTGCTGGCCTGCATCGTGGGTCGCCTGTTCGGGATTCCGGGAGCGCAGGCGATGCGGACGGTGCGCAAGGGGCGCAGCGCGATAGAAACGGACGAACAGGCGGCGTTTGTCGAAGAGTTCTGCGTGGCCACAGCGTCGAAGGGCACAGCATGAGCGTACGCGAAAGCGATATCCGCAGCCGCCTGATGGCGGATGAGGAGAAGCTGAGTCCATACGCCACGCGCAGCAGCGAGACACGGGGCCGGCGGGTGCCCATGAATCAGGATCCGTTTCGCCTGGAGTTCGCGCGCGACGAGACCCGTATCATCCACTCGCCGCCGTTTCGCCGCCTCAAGCACAAGACACAGGTGTTCCTCTCCCCCGACAACGACCATATCTGCACGCGGCTTGAGCACGTACTGCACGTCTCGAGCATCGCATCCATCATCGGCCGCTGTCTCGGGCTGAACACCGATCTCATCAATGCAATTGCCAAGGGTCACGACCTCGGTCACGCGCCCTTCGGCCACTCGGGCGAGCGCACGCTCGACACGCTTGCGCGGCAGGCAGGCGCGCCACACGGGTTCGTGCACGAGGTCCATGGGCTGCGGGTGGTTGACCTGCTGACGGCCTACGGCGAAGGGCTGAATCTGACCTATGAAGTGCGCGACGGGATCGTGTCGCACTGCGGCGAGAGTTTCGAACGGGAAGTGGCGCCGGACCGCAATCGGGATCTCACGCGGCTGGAGGAGATCGCCGATCGCTCCGTGCATCCCGCCACACTCGAGGGCTGCGTGGTCCGGATGGTGGATCGGTTTGCGTACCTGGGCCGCGATCTCGAGGATGGTATCAAGGCAGACCTGGTCGAGCAGACGGATGTGCCGCGGGAAGTGTCCGAAGGGCTGGGCACCGACAACGGCAAGATCATCGGCCGGTTCGTGACCGACGCGATTGCCCACAGTCTCGACCGTGACGCGATTGCGATAGGCGACGAGGTGTTTGGGCTCATGAACCTGCTGAAAGAGTTCAACTACGAGCGGATCTATCGCCACCCCGATGTTGAGGCCGAAATGGCCAAGGCCGGTCACATCGTGAGCCTGTTGTTCGAACGACTGAGCGAAGTATACGAAAAGACCAACCGTGGCCGGGACAGTGTGCTGGTAGAGCGATACATACACGAATCGCCTTGCCTGGCCGTGTTCTTCAGGTTCTCGCGCAACACCAACTACGACGAGCAGACCCCAGCATGGCGGATTGTCACCGACTACGTGGCCGGCATGACCGACCTGTTCGCGCTGAAGAGCCACACTGAGATGTTCCTGCCAACGCCACTTGTCTGAGGATAGGGCGAAGCGGAACACCGAGGGCACAGAAGACACGGATGAACACGGGCAAGAGAGGGGTTGGTTGATGGACCAGAAAGCACTCCGGACGCTCCTCGACACTATCGCCCACGGCGCACTGTCGGTGCCGGAGGGCCTGAGCAAGCTCAGACACCTGCCGTTCGAAGATATGGGCTACGCCAAGGTGGATCATCACCGTGCGCTGCGCACCGGCATGCCCGAAGTAATCTTCTGCCAGGGCAAGACAGTGGCACAGGTGGTGGGAATCGCCAGGGCCCAGCGCCGGCACGGTGAAACGGTGCTTGGAACGCGCGCCTCACCCGAGGTGCTGAAGGCCGCGAAACGTGCGTTTTCGAAGGCGATGGTCAACGAACTGGGACGGTGTTTCGTGGTGGGCGGGGTTGCACCGAAGAAACTCGCTGCATCGGGGATCGTGATTGCTGCCGCCGGCACTGCCGATCTGCCGGTGGCCGAGGAGGCGCGGTGCACGATTGAGGCGATGGGTCACCGTGCGACGACCATGTACGACGTGGGTGTGGCGGGGATCCATCGGCTCTTTGCCCAGAAGGGCATTCTCGACAAGGCGCGCGTGATGATTGTGATTGCCGGCATGGAAGGCGCGCTGCCGTCGGTAGTGGCCGGCCTGGTATCGTGTCCGGTGATTGGCGTGCCCACGAGTGTGGGCTATGGTTCACACCTTGGGGGGCTGGTGCCGCTGTTTGCGATGCTGAACTCGTGTGCTTCCGGACTCACCGTGGTCAACATCGACAACGGATACGGCGCGGCGGTCGCGGCAGTACTCATGGCGCGAGGATAGCAGGCGACCGCATCCCCCGGCCGCAACCCAACCGCATCCAGATCAGTACAGTCCCCGTACGGGGGTTCGTGGGTCGCCAGCCCTTTGCAGCCGAGCCTGGCTGCCTGCCGTGACGGCCCCGCGGCAATCTCCCTCGCCCATCACCCGGCCATTCAGCCCGAGCGTTGCCTCGGACATGGCGCGTGAGCGAAACGAATGACCGTCGAGCATGCTCCGTTTCTCAGCATCGGTGCTGCCCAGGGGCGAGATGTACAGGTCGACTTTCCGGTCGCCGCCCCGTGTGCCGGGAACAGCCCCCAGATCGTCACGGTTGCTGTCGGACTGCCACAGGATGTGAGTCCCGTCGGGTGAGAACTGCGGGTGCGGATGGGCGTCATTACGGACCATCGTGCTGAAATGCGACACCCACACGCGGTCGCGATTAGCCCGCCAATCCTCGTTCACCATCTGATCGAGTGTGAGTATGTACAGGGCCGAACTGCGCGGTGCGAAGTAACCGCAATCGAGCACCAGGCGAGCCTGCATCCCGCGGGAGCTGTCGAGGGGGTGCGCGAAAGGGTGTGCCGCCCGAAGCTCCCGTCCTCTGGACGGTTCCGCAATGATGTTGGTCGAGGAGCTCTTCGAGATGTCGATGAGTCTGCAGTTGGGAGTAGCGGATCCAGACAGGTACCAGATACCGTTTGGATGCCAGATGGAGTGAGCTATTTCCGAGCCCTGGCTCGCCGTGGTCGAGAGATCGTCGATGTTGTAGATGCGCAGAGCGCCTCTCTGTGCGAACACGCGCTTCGGGTCAACCGGCGACCACACGGTACCGTCCTGGGCCGGAAGGCCACTGTTCCAGGGCCAGTTGGGATGGAACTGTCCGGTCGCGGTGTTGAGGATCGCCGTGCGCCTGTTCTCGGGCAGTGAGTCTGGCGCCCATTGGTGGACCGCGATGTAGGAGCCGTCGCAGTTGACTGTGATCTTGTGGCCTCCGGTGGTCGGGCTGAGGGTGTTGAGCGTTCTCACCGCGAACGTGGTGATATTGACGGCCCGGACCTCGACCGTGCTGTCGTTGACATCAAAGTAGTAGTAGACCTCGGCGCCGTCACGCGAAAACACCCATCCGTCATGGTCACCTATGTCGGCCGGGGCAAGGAACGTTTCCACGCCCGTGGCGATATCGAGCATGTAGACACCTTCCGGCTTGGGACTCGTGCAACCGCTCTCGCGCTTCTTCCCGTAGCAGATTTTCGTGGCATCGGGGGACCAGGAACTCGATTCGTGCGACTGGTCGCCGAGACAGTTCTTGATGGAGTGTTCGGCACCGTCGGTGGTAAGACGTATCGCTGCATGCCCGGTATACGGGTCATCGTACGACAGCATCATGGATGGGTACGTGGTGCCCGGGGTCTGGGCCAGTGCACAGGCAGCAAGGAACGCAACAAGGAGCAACTGCATGACCACTCCTCAGCATGAGTTGAGTGCTCGTCGCCACCTCATACTAGCATGCGCGCTCGTGAATGGCAAGTCAATGTGACCGATCGACAACGATGGATCCCGGTGGGGTCCCACACATCACTCTTTCCCGAATCCATATTCAGGCTCAGCGGGGCTTGGGGCCCGCGATACGTGCCTGTGTTTCGGCGACACACGTACGCACGACACTTTCAACCCACGAAAGGGTCGGCGCCCCATGCTATCCCCCGCATCCGTTCGCGCAGCACGCTCGCTGCGCACACTTTCCGGTTCACACACACGCGCAGTCTGGTCCCGGCAGCAGAAGGGCCACGACGACTGGCAAGGCATGGGCTCGCACTTGAAGCTCATGGGTATCGACAGCGACGACGGCAGGGGCGAGCGCGCCATCGTCGCCAGAACCGGCTGCTTCACCTGCCCTATCATCACTCCCAACGGCGAGCGGGTCATCTACACCGACAACAAGAACCACTGCGTCAACATCGTCGACTGGAACGGTCGCAATCACCGGACGCTGCTGAAGAAGGCGTATGCGCTGTGTGTCTGGAGGGAGCCCGGCACCGGAACCGAGTGGGTGTGCGTGCGGCCGAACAACACCCTGAGCTGGGTGTCGAAATCGCACCCGGTGGTCATGCGCCAGATCGACCATCCCCGTATCAAGCGGCTGTTGTGGGACAAAGGCGGTATCACCTGGAACTGGTTCCAGATGTCGCCAGACGGTAGGCGGGCGGCAATCTGCGGCCCGTGGCCGCGCTGCGGCATGGTGACTCTTCCCAACGGAACACTGACCGTGTTCGACAAGGGATGCTGGACCGCGATGGCACCGGACGAGAGCTATCGGATGTGGGTCTTTCATGTCAACCACCGCCAGGTCAAGCTCTACGACAAGCGCAGGAAACTCCTGACGCACATCGACATCGCCCGCGGTGAAGGTATCAAGGGTTGGGAAGTGTACCATCCGCGGTGGAGCAACAACCCGCGCGTGATATCGGTGACCGGGCCGTACTCCAGGGGAAGCAGCAAGGCATACCGCGAGGAGGACAAGGGGATCTGGATCACGAAAGGGGGCCGCAACGTTGAGCTGCACATCGGCCGGCTCAACGCCGATCTCACTCGCGTGGAGCGATGGGTGCGCGTGACGAGAAATGCGAAGGCCGATTTCTTTGGCGACGTGTGGGTAGCGCCGGACAACGTGTAACGGACGGAGAGAGAGCATGGCGAAGACAACGGTTGACAGAGTGAAGAAGGTAACCGCAGAGGTCCTGAAGAAGAGCGCGAAGAATATCACCGACGACGCGCGGTTGGTGGAGGACCT
>CAZJJT010000011.1:7629-21965 GCA_964546395.1 uncultured Fibrobacterota bacterium | reverse complement strand
GATCACCCAGCCGGGCGTGGTGCACCGGGGACGGTTGAACCTGATTCAGCCCTCAACGTTCTTCTGGACCGTGTTTGATCTGCGCCGCCCGGGTGGCGGGTTGTTCGGCACATCCGAACGGAAGGCGCTGCGCCGCCGGCTCGAAAGCGCGGGCGACACGGTGCGGTTTGCCGGCGAGGAGTTCATGCGCGAGCTGGCACGGCTCCACGATGATCTCTGCGCACTGCGTACTGTGGCCGACACGCTCACGCGCACGGCCGTGCGTGCGCGGATCGGCACCGTTCTGGTCCGCGCCGCCGCGCTTCTGGCCGCCCCCGACACCCGTCCGGAACAGGACAGTGTCGCCGTTGCCCGAGCCTTCATCGAGACACATCTGTGTGAGCCGGATCTGTCGGTGAGCGCGGTCGCCCGCCATTCGGAACTGAGTGTCAGCCGCCTTCACGCCGTGTTCAGGCAGCGCACCGGCATGACACCGAACGACTACGTGCAGCGTCAGCGGATCGCCCGCGCCGTCGAACGGCTCCGTACTACCGACATACCGGTCACACGGGTTGCGCTGGAACTCGGTTTCTCGTCGAGTCAGTACTTCGCGACCTGTTTTCGGAAATACACGGGAACAACGCCAGGTGCCATGAGAAGGCACGGGAAGATCGCGTCAGCTGCAAGCGCCGCGGGTGGGGGCCAACGGAACCGCGCGCACAACCGGCCTTGCCCGTCCCCTGCCAGGCGAAGCTCCCAGCATCAGCACGCAGGGCCTTGACACTACTTGCTGTCCAGCCTCATCAGTTTCTCGTTCAGCCCGATAAACCGCTCCGAGAGGATCCGGATCATCGCGCCGACCCACGGCCGCAGTTTCTCCATCTCCGCTTTCACCGCTGCGGCGCTCATGATCCGGATCGTGGTCGACTCCAGTGCCGTCGCCGACGCGGTCCGGGGGTGGTCGGTGAATATCGCCAGCTCACCCACGATCTCACCCGGGCCCAGCGACGCCAGCACTTTGCGGTCGCCCGTGCCGCCCGCGGCAATCTCCACGCGACCCGACACAATCGAGAACGCGTACTCACCCGGGTCGCCCTCGCGGAAGATCACCTCGCCGGCCTCGTAGGTCCGCGTGGCGAACTCCTGGCCGGAGTCACGAAGGCGCGAGAGGTCGGTGAGCACCTCGTCGAAACTCCGGTACCGGTCGTACACCTTCTTCTCGAGCATCTTCGCGCAGATCTGCGACAGGCGCACCGGCACTTCAGGATTGAGATCGTGCACCTGCGGCGGCACAAGGGTGCGGACCTTGTCCATCGCTTCCTCCGAAGTCTCGGAGTGGAACGCACGCCGCCCGGTCAGCATCTCGTAGAACACCGCCCCCGCCGAGAATATGTCGGAACCGGGCGTGAGCAGGTCACGCGGGGTATTGGTCTGCTCCGGCGACATGTACAGCGGGGTCCCCATCACCACGTTGCGCCGCTCGGGATCAACCGGCTCAACCTTGATGTCGCCCGCGAACTTCCTCAGGTACTCCTGGTACGGTTCGGTGTTGAACAACCGCGCGTTGCCCCAGTCCATGATGAACACCTCGCCGTGCCTGCCCACCATGATATTCTCGGGCTTGAGGTCCAGGTGGAGCACGCCGCGGTCGTGCACGTGCGCCATCGCTTCCACGATCTTGGTGAATACCTCCAGCGCCTGCACCATCGGGATGCGCGGCCCCTGCCTGAACATGCTGTCGGTGTCCAGCATCTTCGCCAGGCTCTCACCCTCCACCATGGTCATCGTGTAGCACACCCGTCCCTTGTCAAGCACGAACGTGTCGAACACCGACACCACGCCCGGATGGTCAAGATATCCCACCATACGCGCTTCGTTGACAAACGACTTGACAAGAAACGAGTTCTCCAGATTCGCTTCCTTCAGCTCCTTCAGCGCCACCACCCGGCCCAGGTACGCGTCGAAACACGCCGACACCACCGCCAACCCGCCCTCGCCGAGCTGCTTCAGCTCGCGGTACCGGTTGGGGCGGCGATAGAGTTCGAGCAGTTTCTCGACCACCTGGTCACGCTTCTTGCTGAACAGTGGCATGGTCCGGCCTCGCCTTCCCCTGCTTCCGGTGTAACAGACATGTGCCTGCATGCGCGCACGCCCGCAGTGGCAATATACGGACTGCGCTGCCAGCGATGCACCCTCCAACCACACAGGGGCGGTTGCCCGGAGCGGCCGCGTTCAGCGCTCGGGGCACCGGGCGTTCTGCCGCAGCACCGTCCTCTGCACCCGCTCTGCTGCACGCAGGCCACGTATATTAGCCGTGTGAGCATGTCCCCCCACAGGTTCCGCGCGACGCTTCCCTGGCTGTTGCTGGCAGCGGCCGTCCTTGCCGCCACCGGCGTGCTTGACACGGCAACGTCGTGGGCCGGACCACGCCAGCTGCAGCGGGCCAACACCGAGTACCTTGACCAATCGTTCGAGCGGGCTCTCGGAACGTTCGCCGTGCTCTCCGCGGTGAAAGCAGCGCTGGCCGTGGTGGAAGGCAGTGAAGTGGGCGTGGGGTTCGGACTGGAGCTGGGTGACGCCGTCCAGGCAACGTACGACTATATCGACATCGCCTGGCGCACCGTGCTCGCAGGAGCGGTCGTCCTTCTGGGCATGAAATACGCTCTGCAGACGGTCACCGCCGCCGACCACTGGGTACTCGCCCTCGCACTGCTTGCGGGCGCGCTCAGCATGCTGCTCTCGCGCAGAACCGGTGGGTGGCGCTTCGGCAAGCGCGTGTCGCGTGACACCGCCCGGGTGATGGCTGTTGCCGCGGTTGCGCTCTACGTGCTCGCGCCGCTCTCGGTCACGGGTGCGTCACTGCTCTCCCGCCGCATAACCGCTCCGGTGTCGGGCCGGGCCCACGAGCGGATCGAACTGCTCAAGGCTGAACTCGCCCGGTACGACACGAATGGCGGACTGCTCGAAGAACTCCGCGCGACACCCGAACGCATCAGGGCTGTCACCGCCTACCTCGCCACCGAGTCGCGGTCACTCGGGCAAGCCGTCGTCAGACTGATAGCCGGCTACCTTTTCGACTGTATCGTGTTCCCCCTCGGTCTCTTCGCCGCAGCGTTCTTTCTCACTCGCGCGGCTTCGCGCTACCTGCTCTCCCTCGGTGCGTCGGAGTCACTGGCCGAATCGCTGCGCGACTCCTCACGCTCTGAGGTTCGTCCCGCCCACCAGCTGACGCCTGATATGCTTGGGACTGCGGCCGGTCATCCGCCTGCAGAAGCGTGAGAAGCACTGCGGGTCGGGGAACTCCATCAACTGCACGATTTCCTTGATAGGCATGTCGGAAAATGAGAGGTACTTGATCGCCATGTTCGAGCGGTGCCGGTCGATGTACTCCTTGAGCGCCACGCCTTCGGCGTTGCGGAACTGCGTGCGCACGTGCGTCTCCGAGAAACCCAGCTCCCCGGCAATCGCCCCCACCGTTATCGCTCGCCCTTCCGCACGCTCCACCAGCTCCTTCACCATCTCGCTCACCGAGATGCGGCGGTCGCCCTGGTCCGCTTCCGGCCGGTGCGCGGCAAGGTGTACGCAGGCGGCCAGGAGGTGGTCCACCGCCGCGAGTCTCTCCTGCGAGGGCCACCGCTGGTACTCCAGGAGAGAATCAAGCGCCGCGAACAACGCACTCACTTCGGGGGACTCGGCAACCGGGTATGCGGCGCTCGCGAGCGCCATGCCGTGAAGCTCGAACTTCACCGAGAAAACAGTGGTCGCCGGCTCGCGGTACACGAACGCGTGCGGGACCTCGGGCGGCAGCAGAATCGAGCCGCCCGGCCTGGTCTCGAACGGTGTCCGCGCAACCGTGGTCTGCAGCAACCCTTCCTTGACATACTCCACATGCCAGTAGAGGTGCTGGTGCGCGGTGATAGCGTAATCGGGTCCGGCCGTGAACCGGTTGTGGTACAGGTAGTGGCAGTGTGGTGCCGCAGCCGCTTCGGGCGCACCGTGCCCCTCCTGCGCAGATGCCACGTCCTGGTTCGCCATTAACACCCCTTCGTTTTTGGCATATAGACAAAGCCGTATTGGCCACTGATATGTCAAATCTAGTGCTTTGCTTGCGTATTTGCCACGTCTTTGCGTGTTTTTGACAACGCAAATGGGCTCCCCGCGGGCCTAGATTGTACACTGAAAGGGCCGAGGGGCTCGGCCCGATTGTCCCGTCCGGGCACACGAGCAAGCCAGGAGAACAACCATGAGATACACCCCGCATGCCCTTCTGATTGTCGCGGCCCTCTGTGCTCCCGCTGCCTCGCAGATAACACTGCCGGACGGAACGGTGGTGCCCAAGGAACGGATGATCGTGTTCCTGTTTGCCGGGCACAGCAACATGGCCGGCCGGTGCACGCCGGACGACCAGACCACGCACCCGCGGGTGTGGGCCTACGGTGCCAGCGGGCACCGCTACTGGCAGCCCTGCAAGGACCGCATTTTCACCAACTCCACCGGCGCGGGCCCGGCCACCGCGCTGCTGAAACGGTTCGCGGACGCGTATCCCCAGTACTACTTCTGCGCCATCCAGAACGCCAACTCGCAGGCCGGCATACGGTGGCACAACGGTGACGCCAATAACCGCTACTGGAAAGGCGCCGGACGCTACGAGGAGATGATGGGGTACGCGCGTGACCTGCAGGGGAAGGTGACGTTCGGTGGCGTTGTTACCATGCTCGGCATCATGGAGGCCACCTCCGCGAACTCGATCTACTGGAACACGTTCTCCGACGATTTCCGCACCACGATCAACAACATCCGCAGCGACCTCGGTCTGGTCGCCAACCGTCTGCCGGTGCTGTTCCAGGACTACGAGCGTGAGGCATGCTCCCAGTTCAGCGCCAGCAACACGGGCCCCCAGGCAATCATCGCCCAGAACGCACTGATAGAGGGCAAGCTCAGCAACTCTGCGCTCGTCGCGACCAACGGGATCCCCTGTCCCGACCAGTGCCACCACTTCGACCTCAATGGCATGAGGACATGGGCGGGACGGGCGTTTACCGAATACACCGGCAACAACTGGGATTTCTGGGACGTACCGACCGACAACACCCCGCCAAGCGTCCCCGGCAACGTGCGCATCGGCGCCAAGACCATGACGTCACTGCTGGTACTGTGGAACGCCTCCACCGACGCCAGCGGCGTCGCGTCGTACACGGTGAGCTGGGGCTCCGGCACGAAGAACGTCGCGGGAACAGCCACGCAGGCCGTGATCGACAACCTGACGCCCTGCACCAGCTACTCGTTGACGGTGAAGGCCACCGACACGTGGAGCAACACCTCGGCGGCCAGCAGCGCAGCCAACGACCAGACCGAGTGCTGCACCGACAACACCCCGCCGAGCGTCCCGGCCGGCCTCCGGGCAACCAGCGCCACGCAGACCGGCATTGCATTGGCATGGAACGCATCCACCGATGACCAGGCGGTGGCAGGCTACGAAATCTACGAGGGGAGCACACTCGCGGGCTCGACCACGGGCGCCGGCACCACGTCGCATACGGTGAGTGGCCTCACGGCACAGACCAGCTACACGTTCACCGTGAAAGCCCGGGACGAGTGCGGGAACCGCTCTGCCGCCTCCTCCCCGCTCACCACGTCGACCGCCGAGCGGATGGTGGCCGCGATCCCGTTCAAGGTGAACCTCGGGGGAAGCGCCGGCAACGGGTTTGCCGCCGACAAGGAGTGGGCTGACGGGGCCGACTACGGCTACACCGGCACCTCGCGGACCGCCACGGTCACCACCGCGGTGGCGGGCACCGACATCGACCCGATCTACCAGTCGCTCCGCTACACCGAGTGTGACGGGTTGCCGAGCAGCACGCTGACATTCGGCTACCGCATTGCGGTGCCCGACGGCCACTACGTCGTGACACTGATGTTTGCGGAGTTCTGGCGCAGCAGCGCGGGCGGCCGTACGTTCAATATCAACCTGGAGGGCCAGCCGCTTCCCGACAACCCGATCGACATTTTCGCCGCGGCAGGCAGCGCGGGTGCGTACGACATCTCGAGCGCGGTGGTGGTTACCGATGGGGTGATCGAGATCCAGACCGGGATGGTGGTGAGCGATCCGCTGATATGTGGCATCACGGTGGTGTCCGCCGAAGGCGTCGAGCCATACACGATACTGGCGCCGACCGACGGCCAGCAGTTCACGGTGGGCGACACGCTCACCGTCGAGTTCGACGCGCAGACGGGGATCGTGCGCGATGCCCATGTTGAGCTTTCCGATGATGCGGGGGAGACGTGGTACTCGCTGATGTTTGACGGGTCGCTGTCTTCGTCCGCGCCCGAGTGGGGTACGTTCAAGGTGGTGCTCCCCGCGAGTATCAGCGGCACCGAACTCGGGGGCAAGGACTGGTCACTGCGGATACGCGACTACGACCAGGTGTATATCGTCGAGATGCAGGGCGCCATCCGTATCAACGCCAACAGCGCGGTGGGCGGCACCATTGTCGCGGCACCCCCCCGCAACCGCCCGCTCTGCAGTGTCGCCGGGTCGCAACTGCGGTTCTGCGCGCCCGCTTCTTCGGTGCTGCGCGCGGAGGTGACCATGCTGGACGGCTCGTTGGTGAAACGGATGGCAGTTGCTCAGTCACAGGAGCAGGCGCTGGACCTGAGCCTGCTTGGTCGCGGCGTGTACCTCGTCACCGCGCACAGCGCGAACAGCACCGTCGTACGCAGGTTGCTGCTTCACTGATACCGTTGAGTGACGTGCAGAGAGCGCCGTGGACATACCCCCCCCAAGCCCCCCAAGGCAGTCCACGGCGTTTCTCTTGCCTGTCAACGGCCGCCGACAGCGCAGGTGGACGCGCGGCTGATCACCTCGCCCGGTACGTGCACAACGGGGGAGCTGGACGGGGGGCGGCGTGAAGGGTACGCGACAAGCGACAGGGCCAGCGACCCGGTGCGGCTGTAGCCGAGATCGCACGATGTGATACCCGAGTGGTACGAAAGCCGTGTATTGCCGAACCCCGCCAGCGACACCTTCCCCGGCACCGCACCCCTCCTCTGCCGCAGGAACTCGCGTGCCGCTGCGGCAAGCACGTCATCGACACATATCCATGCCGTGATATGGCGCCGGGCCAGCACCTGCTCGAACAGCGGCTGCATGGCGGCTGAGACCCTCTCGCAGTACCGCGCCTCACTGAGCGCGCTGTTGGCACGCGCCACGACGGCCTCGGGAACACCCGGCTTGTGTTCGACGGTACGGTAATCGGGCCGGCACATGTGCTTCGTGAGCGATTCTCCTGCCAGCGAACCGCTCCCGTCGTACACCGCAAGGCTCAGCTGCTCGCCGCCGGCGGCACCCCCAAACACCTCGCGCACTCCCTCCAGCCGAAGCCAGGGCCAGGCACTGCGATTCTGTGCGGGGTGGGTCAGCGACTCGTGGGAGAGGAAGGCGGCGTGGCAGTGGCCGAGCCCCGACAGACAGGCAGCCAGGTCGCGGCCGGCACGGCGGTTGTCCGGAACCACGACTGTGCAGTTGCCGTGGCGTTGGGCGTAGCAGTGATCGCCGGCAAGCTCATCGGATGGTTCCCCGAACTCGCTCATCTGGTCGAAATCGACGATCACCAGCGGGATACGCCGCTTCTCAAGCAGAAACCGCTTCCACTCGCCGCGGTACGCGTAGCGCACCAGGACATACGCGGCAACGTCATGATCGGGAGGCGCAAGCGAGGGAAGGTCGGGAAGCGTCGGGACGTGCTCACCATCGGCATCGGCGAGAAACCACCGCAGCGGCCCCCATCCCATGCGCTGCGACGCGCTCTCTATCCCGCGCAGCACCTCCACCACCGCATCGCTCTGGTGCTGCGCCACTTCGGGGCATCCGCACACGTACACGTGGCTCCCGGACACCTGCGTTCGTCCGTGGCGCTGGACATGCCGCACGCCCTGGCGCTCCAGCACTCCCTCCTCCACAAGCGCACTGAGCGCTGCCCGTACTGTCGCATGCGAACAGCCGAAGCGCTCACAGAGCTGTTTCATCCGCGGAACAAGACCGTCCGAAACATACGCCCCTTCGAGCACCTCCTCGCGAAGCGCCCCGGCAACCTGGCGCCAGCGGTCGCGCCGCTGCGGCCCCGGTTTCGCCGTGGGCCCGGGAGGCCCTGCCGCCCCCGCCACGAAATAGCCGCTGCGACCCGGCACCTGCTCGAGCACGCCCTCGGCACGCAGGGCCCTCAGCACACGGTGCATCGTGACAACCGATGTCTCACACTGGGAGGCGAGCGCGCGGACGGTCGGCATGTGTCCCCCGGGGGGCCAGCCAGCCCCGATCCGGGCCCGCAGTGATGCAGCCAGGAACGGCTGTTTCGCATTGCTCATCGGTAGATCCCTCTGGAGCGTACAGACATATAACATATATTACAAAAACACCTTTGTCATCGTAAATACCTGGCAGAATCTGCATTGGTGTTGACGGTGCGGCGCATCGAATGCGCGCTACGGAATGCCGGTAATGACATAACCGCTTCAGACAACTGCCACTCAGCCGGTTTCATTGTATTTCTCGTGCTGTTTTTGACACATAAGACTGTGGTTTCGCCATTGGCAGCGTCTACACCATGTGGTAGATTTGGTGTGTACCACCGGACGGGAGGTCCGTATGATTGTCGATGCTGACTGCCACCTGTGCTCCCGCACGTTCGACCCGACCGCGGTGCTGGGCGATGAGCTTGTGTCGATGATGGACCGAGCCGGGGTTGACAAGGCGCTGGTCTGGCTCCGACCGCCCTACAACAAGGATATCGGCCCCGAGAACAGGGCGGTGTACGAAGCGTGGAAGAAGCACCCCTCGCGAATGCTTCCGTTCGGGTGGGTCAACCCTCGTCTGGGCGCCGCGGCCGCCGAGACGACCATCAGGCAATGCTACGAGGAGTACGGCTTCCTGGGGATCAAGTTCAACGGAGCGCAGGACGACTACGTCATCGATGATGACACGGTGGCCCTGCCCTTCATCGAGAAGGCCTCCCGCTACGGCAAACCAATTGCCTTCCACATCGGCGCCGACTTCTACGAGAACACCCACCCCTACCGTCTCGGCCGCATCGCCGCGCTGTTCCCCGAGACCACATTCCTCATGGTACACATGGGAGGGGCGGGCACGCCCCCGCTCGACCGCGCCGCGGTCGAAATCGCGCAGGCACACCCCAATATCGCGATCATCGCCAGCGGTGTCGGCGCCAACCCGGTACTGCGCGCGCTCTCGATCCTCGGCGCCGGGCGCATCTGTTTCGGCAGCGACACACCGTTCGCGCCGATGCACGTGCAGTTGGCGATGTTCCAGGCGATACTGCGTGATCACGACAATGAAGCCCGGGAGAAGGTGCTCGGAACCAACATCCTGCGGGCCCTTGGCAAAGGAAACGGCAGCGGTCTCGCTGCGTGAACCGTTCACACTGGAAGAGGATGCACCCAATGAACCCCACCGTACGGATCAGCTACGACCGCCTCCTCCAGCCCTGGGATGGCTTCGGGGTCAACTATGTCGAAGCTGCCCAGACACGCGACTACGACAGGGACCCGCAGGAGTACGGTGGGTTCAGCACGCTCAGCGAAGAGAAACGCCGTGAGGTCATCGACCTGACGTTTGGAGAGGACGGCCTGAAGCCGGGTCTGCTGAAGATGTTCCTCGACCCGTTCCACCAGGACAAGCCTGGTCGTGACCCCTACCGTATCGACCACGACGAGTACGATCACTGCCGTTCGACCGAGTGGATGCGGTACTACGCCCGCGAGGGGCTGAGGAGGACCCGCGCCCGCGGCGATGACCTCACGATCCTCACCGACCTGTACGGCCCGCCGGCCTTCATGACCAGGCAGAAGATCCTGCGGGGGCGCGACCTCGACCCCGACATGAAACTCGAGTGCGCCAAGTATGTCTGTGCGTTCGCCAGCTACCTTCGCGAAGTCGAGCGCCTTCCGGTGGCGTATGTCGGCTGCCACAACGAGGGCGAGGACTGGCTGCGGTGGCCAGAGGACGGCGGCGATGACCCTCACCACGCCGGCCACGACTACAACATGTGGTGGACCCCGCAGGCGGTCGCGGAGTTCGTCCCGCTCGTACGCGACGTGCTCGACCGCAACGGGATGAATGATGTCGGCGTGACGCCGGGCGAGACGTCCAACTGGACGCGGTTCCACGCCTGGGGCTACGCCGACGAACTCGCCGACAACACGGCCGCGCTCGAGGCGCTTGGCCTGATTACGTCGCACGGCTTCGCCGGGTTCGGCCCGGGACGGTGGTTCGGGGACTGGCGCAGTTCGGGTATCGACGTGATTCGTGCGAAGAGACCCTCGCTCCACACCTGGGTGACTTCGACGAGCTGGGCGAAGATGGATGCGCTGTTTGCCTGGGAGATGTACGGCTCGATCTACGTCGCCAAGGTCAACGGGATCATCCCGTGGGCGACAATCCAGAACCCGCCGCTCTGGGTGGGCGGAGACCCCAACCCCGGCAATGCGTTCCAGGTGGACGGCAAGGGCAACTACGAAGTGCGTCAGGGCTACTATTTCTACAAGGGCCTCTGCCGCGCCGGCCAGCCCGGCATGCGCGTGACCAAAGTCCGTTCAAACGACTCGTGTGTCTGGCCGATCGGGTTCGCCTCGGCCGGCTCGAAGCACCACGACAGCGCGGTCCTGATCAACATCGGCGACAAGCCGCTGAGCATCGATGTGGAGATGCCGGGCTGTGCCTGCGACACCTTCGACACGTTCCGGGCCTCCCCGAGCGAGAACTACGTGAGCCTTGGGCAAACCACGCTGAAGGACTCGGTTGTGACACTTGCAGTTGCGCCGGGGTCGGTGACAACACTGTTGGGGAAGTAACCGGCCCGGGGGGTACCCGGCGCAGCCCCCGGAAACTGCCGTCTCTCAGCCAGCCATCTTCCTTCTCCCCAGCGCATCACCCAGTATCCGCCCGATCAGCTTGCGGTACGCAACCCCCGCCTTCGCCGCCGACTCTGCCACTTCATCGTCGCGCGCCAGGTTGGGGTTCGGATTGACTTCCAGCACGTACACGTGTCCGCGTGTGTCGATGCGCAGGTCGACACGGCCGTAGTCGCGTAGCTGCAGTATCCGGAACGAACGGCGGCAGACACTCGCGACGGTCCGGGCAAGCGCCGGCTCCATCTCGGCATGCGCAAACGCCACCTGCCACTTGTCGCGGTACTCCTTGTCCCATTTCACCTTGTACGTCGCGAGTACCGGCCCACCCTCCTCGGCCCTGCCGAACGTCAGCTCGCGCGGCGGAAGCACGCGCAGGCGCTCGTTGCCCAGCAGCCCGACGTACATCTCGCGCCCTTCGATGAACTGCTCGGCAATCGCGGGCTGCTTGAACCGCTCGTGCACCATCGCTACCCGCTCCGCCAGTTCCTCGGGGGTCTGCACCAGTGAAGCGTTCGAGATCCCCTCTGAGCCATCCGAGTACAGCGGTTTCACCACCAGCGGGAACGCCAACTCGCGGTTTGCGCGCACCCGGCGGCCGGGGGGGAACACGGCGAACGCCGGGACGCGGATGTGCCGCGCGTTCAGCAGGTGCTTGCACAACCCCTTGTTCCGGCACAGCATCAGGCCGACCGGCGCGGTGCCGGTAAACGGGATGTCGAGCAGTTCGAGCAGTGCCGCGATGTTGGCGTCGAGCTTGCGGTCCCAACGGAACACCTCGGTCAGGTTGAACACCACATCCGGCCGATCGTCGGCCAACTCCCGCACCACGCCGAACACCTCGTCAGCCACCCCCACCACGCGCACGTCATGCCCCAGTTCGCGCAGCACCCCGATCACGTCGTACTCCGTGGTAGCCACCTTCGGCTTCGCACGGAACTCGGGATCGTCCGGCTGAATCGTCGCATCGTCCACCAGGCACGCCACTCGCACTCCCTGCTTCATCGGCTTCCCACTCCCCGTTGCATGTGACGCATGGCGCTCATCACCGAAGTCACCAGTGCCGACACGGCTATCGCCGCTTCCATCTGCGACATCTGCATCCTGCACCCCAGCGCCGAGCAGCGGATCGCCAGCCGACGCACCAGCTTGTCGACATCGTACACCCGTTGATGGGTCCAGCGGGCCACGCTGCGCACGACATGGCGGCGGTGTCGCTGGAGGAACTGGGCGGCACTCGGCCCCTGGCCGCCGGGAGGGAACAGGCGCATGAGCGCAGGATCGTAGTATCCCGGGAACCCCAGACCCAGGGCACGCCGCTTGCGGTCGTAGTAGGTCCGCAGTGTCGCCCGCATCTTCGCTGCCGCCCAGTAGCTCGTATACGTTGTCACCGGCGGCGGGGTCGGCCCCACGCGCGCCATCACCTGCTGCACATACTCCAGCTTCTTCAGTGCCGGCCACCCGCGGTACCTCGTGCGCCAGTCGCTGTGCGGGTCGAGCCACACCGCGAACGTCTCCGCCCAGTCTTCATCCGGGTGTGCCTGCGCGTAGTTGTCCTCCAGGTGCTGCACGAAACGCCGTGAGTATGGGCGCGAGTAGTACGTGTCGGAGTAGCGCTCCGAAAACGGGCCGAACAGCTCACGCCACCGCGTGCGACGGTAGAGGCGATACGCGTAGTTGAGCGCATGCCCCGCTTCGTGACGCAGCAGGCGCATGCACCACTCCTCGGTGTCGCCCTCCGCCTCGAGCATCATGTGCCGTTCGAGTGTTGTCAACCGGGCGTGCGCCAGGTAGAACGGGATCCCTATCGCGGGCATCTTGTCGGGGCACAGCCATTCGTCGGCAAGATAGCAGTGGGGCCGGAAGACGATTCCGCGTGAGGCCAGTTCGGCATACACCTGCTTCACACGCTCTTCGAGCTCGGTCCCTTCCACGTGCAGACCGAGATCGCAGACACGCAGTTGAAGCAACTCGCCGTCAGGCAGTTCTTCCCACTGTGCCGGTGTGAGTTTGCGGCGGACCATTACAGCAAAGATAGTTTGGAATCGAGGACGAGACAGTACTATATTGCGGACGTTGCACGTGAGCAAACGAGGCGAGGCCGTCTCAGGAGCGTGAACCCGTGGGCGCAGCAATCCTGCCACTTGGTATCTATTTCGTTTCGGCGTGTCTGCTGTACCTCGAGACATGCCTGATCGCGTCCGCCATGGCCCACCTTCGGCACGCGCCCCACGGCGGGCGCAGGAATCTGGCGGTACTCCTGCTGCTGGTGCCCCTGGTGCTCCTCCCCGCGGTCCCCATCGTGCTGCTCTTCACGCTCGACTACGACTGCCGCGCCACACCTCGCACGCTCCTGTACGCCGTGGTTCTCTGGGTGGTCGGTCTCGGATCGGCTATCCCGGCATACCTGTACGCCAAGCGTCTCAAGCGGCGCCGCGCACCTGTCTGACCCCTGCCACACGGAGTGAACGCCATGGTGTACCAGGTGAAGCGCTGCGATGAGGCGCCTCGCCTCAGTGGAGACCTCTCTACCGCTCCATGGCAACGCGCACCAGTCGCACTCGTCTCGCAGTTCCGTCCCGAAAGCAGCGATCACCGCCCTGCCACGGAAGCACGGCTGCTGTGGACCGACACGCACCTCCACGGCCTGTTCACGGTCCGTGACCGCCACGTGCGCTGCCGCCACACGCAGTTCAACGACCCGGTCTGCCGCGACAGCTGCGTGGAGTTCTTCGTGCAGCCGGCCGGCTCGCCCGGCTATTTCAACTTCGAGTTCAATTGCGGGGGCACGATGCTGGCGAGCTGGATCACCGACCATCGCCGTACGCCGGAGGGGTTCGCGGCGTTCGAGCGGCTGAGCGCGCAGGAAGGCGGCACGGTGGAGGTGTTCCACTCGCTTCCCGCGGTCGTGGAACCCGAGGTCCCCGGCCCACTCGACTGGCTCATTCAGTTCGCAATCCCCTTCGCGCTTCTCGAGCGCCGCACCGGCCCGCTCGTGGTTGAGCCAGGCACAACGTGGCACGCCAACTTCTACAAGTGTGCCGACGAGTGCTCGCACCCGCACTGGGCTTCGTGGGCACCCGTGGACGAGCTGAACTTCCATCTGCCACGGTGTTTCGGGGACTTGCGGTTCGAGTGAGGTGACACAGTTGCATCGACAACAGTGGCCCGCTGCCTTCCTTGCGACCACAAGCCCCCCCACAGGCACTATCTTCACGCTCAGGTGTTCCCAGGCACCACTCACGTCATGAGCGACACACACCCCTGGCTCGACGGGCTCAACCCGCAGCAGCGTGAGGCCGCGACCCACGGTGACGGTCCCCTGCTCGTGGTGGCCGGCGCGGGCAGCGGCAAGACCCGTACGCTCGCCTACCGTGTCGCGGTGCTCCTCGACCGCGGCGTACCGCCCGAGAAGATCCTGCTTCTCACGTTCA
>CAZJJT010000011.1:3870-7619 GCA_964546395.1 uncultured Fibrobacterota bacterium | reverse complement strand
GTGGTCACCGACGGGCACACGGCCGTGAGACGCGTGTGGGGCGGCACCTTCCACGCCATCGCCAACCGCCTGCTGCGTATCTACGCCCAGGCCGCCTCGCTCCCGCCCGAGTTTACCATTGTCGACACCGCCGACGCCGCCGACCTGCTGAACGTGATCCGCCACGACCTCGGCTTCTCCTCGACCACCAAACGGTTCCCGCGCAAAACCACCTGCCTGGCAATCTACTCGCGCTGCATGAACACCGGTGAAGACCTGGTGGATGTACTCGGGCGGTGGTACCCGTGGTCGGTGCACTGGGAGCAGGAACTGAGCGCGCTCTTCCGCGCCTATGTCGAGCGCAAGCAGGAACAATCGATACTCGACTATGACGACCTGCTGCTCTACTGGTTCCACCTGCTGGCCGACTCGCGCGTGGCCGGCTCAATTGAAGAGCGCTTCGAGCATGTCCTGGTCGACGAGTACCAGGATACCAACCCGGTGCAGGCCGATATCCTGCGCATGATGCGGCGGCGCAACCGCAACATCATGGTGGTGGGTGATGACGCGCAGAGCATCTACTCGTTCCGCGGCGCCACGGTGCGCAACATGCTCGATTTTGCCAAGCAGTTCGCCGGGACGACGGTCGTCACGCTCGAGCAGAACTACCGCTCGACCCGGCCGATACTCCACACCACCAACCGGCTCATCGCGCAGGCCGCCGAGCGCTTTTCCAAGCAACTCTGGTCGGAGCGGCCCGGCGAGTTGCGCCCGCAGCTGATCACGTGCCGTGACGAGGACGAGCAGGACAGCCGTGTGATCGACCTGGTGCTCGAGCGACACGAGCGCGGTACGCCCCTGCGGCGCCAGGCGGTGCTGTTCCGCGCGGGGTCGCACTCAAACTCCCTGGAAATCGCCCTTGCCCGCCGCAACATCCCGTTCCGCAAGTACGGTGGACTGCGGTTCCTCGAGACCGCGCATGTCAAGGACATGGTGGCGTTCCTGCGCGTGCTCGAGAACCCGCGCGACCAGATGGCGTGGTTTCGGCTGCTGCAGCTTGTCGAGGGGATCGGGCCGGCCACCGCCGCCGCCGGGTTCCGTCACGTGGCGGAGAGCGGCGGACCGGCCGCGATGATAGGAACGTTCAGGGCGCCGGCGGGTTCCCGCGGCACGGTCGCCGCGCTGGCCCAGATGCTGCAGGAGATCGGCACGCGGTCCGATCCGTCTCCCGCGCTCGACATCGAGCGTATCGTACCGTTCTACAAGCCGCTGCTCGAGCGCAACCACGAGAACCCCGAGCCGCGCCTGCGCGACCTGGAACACCTCGCAATCATCGCACGCAATCACCGCACCCGGGCCGACTTCCTCACCGACCTGGTTCTCGACCCGCCCTCTTCAACGGCCGACCTGGCCGGCGCGCCCTCACGCGACGAGGACTGGCTGGTGCTCTCGACAATCCACAGCGCGAAGGGCTGCGAGTGGGACACGGTGTACCTGATTCACGCCGCGGACGGGTTCATACCGTCCGACATGGCCGCGGGGAGCCCCGAAGAGCTCGAAGAGGAGCTGCGGCTGGTGTACGTCGCCATGACCCGTGCCCGGAACACGCTGTGTGTCACCTGGCCGCTGCGGTATTTCCACCGCGGGAGGCGGTTTGGTGATGAGCACAGTTTCGCCCAGTGCTGCCGCTTTTTCACACGTGAGGTGCGCGAGACGATGGAGGAGAGCGGCGCGGGGCTGGTCGATGATCCCGATCAGCCGGTTGCGGTGCGTGAGCCCGTGGACATGCGCGCGAAGCTGCTCGGACGGTGGCAGGGCCTTGTATGAGTCGGCGACAGGCGTGTAGTTTGACTCTGCAGCGCTCCACACGGCTGCGCCTCTCACCCTGTCGAGCGAAGGGAGACACTCCATGAAATGCCGGACTGTCGCTGTCGTCATGGCGTTCCTTGCGGTATCGTGCGCCCAGAAGAAGACCATAGAGAGCCTGGAACTCAGCCACGGCGGTCTTCGCATCTCGCTCAAAATCTCACCCGACCGCGAGTCTGCTTCGCTTGTCAACGGCAAACTCAAGGTAGTCAACAGCGGTACCAGCATGACCCAGTACGGCAATTACCGGCTGTTCCTCGATGCCGACGGCAGGCAGGTGGTCACCACGGTGAAGACCAAACAGGCAACGGCACGTGTCGACACCAAGCCGGTGCACCTGAGCCCGGGCGACTCGCTCGACTTCTTCGTCGACTGGGACTTCGGCGACCCGGTTGATTTCCAGAAGGCCGTGTTCACGCTGCACTATGTCGACACGCTCGGCGTGCAATCCGCCGGGGTGGTGGAAGACAGCACCAAGGGGTGAGAACCACCGCAATCCGGGAATGCAGCAGTGAGCAGTGGGAACAGCGATGTCCATCCTCGATTCTCACCACTGTGCCATCCGTTCCCCCCCTTGCGTCACCCCACTTTACCTCCGCGGCGCATGATGGTAGACTCTCGGTACACCTCGTACCAGCGGCGGCGCACACGCGATGAGCGAACACGAACGCATTCTCGTTGTCGATGATGAGCCGGGGATCCGTGCCCTGCTCGAAGAGGTGCTGAAGCGGGAGGGCTACACCTGCACCACGGCCGCGTCCGGCGAGCAGGCGATCGAGATCCTGCGTGTCGAGCAGTTCGACATCGTGGTCACCGATATCCGCATGCCCGGTATCAACGGAATCGAACTCACGCGCCACGTGCGCTCGACTACCGACTCCGACGTTATCGTGCTCACCGCATTCTCTTCGGACTATCAGTATGAAGCGCTGGCAGCTGAAGGAGCGTCAGACTTCATCCTCAAGCCCTGCCGCCCGAGTGAGTTCGTCGCCCGGGTCCACCGCGTGCTCACCGAGCGTCACCTGCGCCTCGACCGCGACCGGGCGGAGCGCGAGTTGCGCGACGCCATGGTTGAGGTGCGCGAGGCCTACCTCGACACGATCCACCGCCTCGCGGTCGCCACGGAGTTCAAGGATGTCGACACCGGGGACCATATCGTGCGCATGGGCCGGATGAGCGAACTGCTGGCGGAAGCGGCCGGGATGAGTGAAGAAGATTGCGACAACGTGCTCTACGGGGCGCCGATGCACGACGTGGGCAAGATCGGCATCCCCGACAGTATCCTGCTGAAAGCCGGGAAGCTGACGCCGCAGGAGTTCGAGGTGATGAAGACGCACACCACGATTGGGGCGCAGATCCTTGCCAACCCCAAGTCGGGTATCCTCGAGTGCGCCCGGATCATCGCCTTGTCGCACCACGAACAGTGGGACGGCAACGGCTACCCGCAGGGCCTTCGGGCCGACCATATCCCGTTGGTCGGCCGGATCGTGCGGCTCGCGGACGTGTTTGATGCGCTGGTGTCGTCGCGGCCCTACAAGAAACCGTACCCGCTGGAGACGGCGGTCGATCTGATCCGCAACGGCCGGGAGACGCAGTTCGACCCCGACCTGGTCGATATCCTGGTAACCAAGGTGAGGGATATCATGGCGATCCGCACGCAGGTCGGTGACGCCGAGGAGCTGCCGGAGGGCGAGTGCGACTGGAGCGAACGTGACAAGTCGTTGAGGAACCTTCTCTAGCGAATGCGGAATTCGGAGTGCGGAATGCGGAATGTGACAGGGAGTGGACAAGGCGCAGCCTGTGGAATGCGGAAGGAAGCACGGCCAGCATCGTGTATCCTCACTACTGCGTTCCCTGTCCTGTGTGCTGCATTCTGTCTCCTGCTGTCCATCCCCTGCGCTACC
>CAZJJT010000011.1:0-3860 GCA_964546395.1 uncultured Fibrobacterota bacterium | reverse complement strand
ACCCAGGTGCAGTTTCTGGGCTTCGATCTGGAGATGAAGCCCCTGCGCTACCGCCTGCGCGAAGAGCTATGATGAAGTGACATTCGACAGCACGGGCATGAAACGGGGGCCGCGCAGTGTCGAGAATGTCAAAGCAAATATCGCGAAACTGCTGCCGCGGATCTACTACCTGTACTCCGAAGCGCTCGGGCCCGATTCGACCCTGGCAGGAACAGTGACGATCCGCATGGAGGTCGACCGGAAAGGCAAGCCGGGGTTTGTCGACGTGCACCAGAGCACGCTTGACAACGAAGAACTGCACGACCTGATTCTCGCCGCTCTGGTCGAGAGCATGTTCGACGAGTGGAAGGACGGGCGCGAGATCACCGAGATCATCTTCCCTATCGTCCTCACCCCCGACAAGGCGTCCGATGCCCCCAAGTCACGCGCGCGACGGGTGTTCGAAGAGCAGCAGAAGCGCAGGGCCGAACTCAAGCCGCAGCAGCCGGCGCCCGAGGAAGAGCCCGTGGACGAGTGGGAGCAGTATCGAGTGGAGGAATAACAAGGGTTTCTTGCTCTGGGTGCTTCGCCTCAACGACTCAACCCTCTTCCCCCCCAAGTGTGGGGGGTCAGTGGAACGGTCGAAGTGGCCGGGGGGCTGGGCTACAGTCCCGCTACTTGCCGAGCTGGGTCCTAGGGGCGCCCAGCCCCTACCAGATCATGCAGCGTTCGCGCTCTCCACTACGTCAAGCACCTTCCCCGGCAACCCGAAGATATCCCGCTTGGCCTCCAGGTAGTACAGGTAGTCGCTGTACGATACGTCTGCCTGCACCCGGTGGTCGACATGCGGGATAAATCCGCCATCCTCCACAAGGGGCTTCAGCCGCAGCAGTTCCTTGCGGATCGCGTCCTTGCCCTGAAGCAGCACCACCTTGTCGTACCCACCCATCATCCGCACCCCCGGGTAGCGTTTCCGAAGACTCTCGGGGTGCACGCCCGCGTTGACCTCGAGCGGGAAGATGATATCGACGCCGTTGTCGAGCCAGGTGGGTACCAGCAGCCGGTTGTCGCCGTCACAGTCGACGTATGAGTGCGTCGTGCCGTGCGCCCGGTAGATATTCATTGCCCGCTTGTACACCGGCCCGCACTTGCTGTAGAAGAAATCGGGAGGGACAATGGGCCCGGTCTTGAACGCGATGTCTTCCCACCACGCCACCAAATCCACTTCGAGGTGCTTCACCACTTCGGCCGCAACCGACTCGTACAGCGCTCCCAGGTCCTCGAGGAACTCCTCCAGCAGTTCGGGCTGCATGCAGATACCGATGGAGAACCCCTCGAAGCCCATCAGGTCGCGGATCAGCCCGGCGGTGCTGCCGGCAAAGAGCTGCAGAACATAGTTGCGCTCGCGCGTCTGTGCGGCAATCTCAGCGATATTCTTCGGGATACGCCGGTGGATCTCGGGCAGGAACCGCTCCTTGAACGGAAGGTAACTCTCGCGGTCCTTGATCGGGAAATCGAGGTAGTGCGGGATCGTGTCGGTCCCGTCGGTGAATACGTGGCACTTGATCCGTCGCGAGTCGTACATCACGGTGTACCGCTCGGTCCGCTCAATCACCTCGGGCTCAAAGTGCTCGATCAGCCCGCTGTTGACCCCGAGTCCGCGGCTCCAGGTGTCAAACCCGAAGAACACGTCCGCCTTCTCGTTGCTGTCCACATCCCTCGGCAGCCCCTCGGCATGCCAGCGGCTCAGCGTGTTGTTCCAGTAGCCGAATTCGCAGTCAATCAGCCGGTCAAACGGCCTGAACGCCATGATCGCCTCGAACCGCTCCCGCGGCGACATCTCCCCCGGCACAACCGGAACGTTCTCGTACACATACCGCTTCTCGAACAAGGCACGCATTTCTTCCGCTTCCATACCACTACTCCTCCTCGCCGTGCAGGCGCGTGTACGTGCTTCGTCTTTCCGGGCGGGTGCCGCACGCAGGCCGCATTCAGCGGCCGCGGCACCGGGCTCTACGCTGCAGTGAACCCTCAGCAATCCATGTACTATCTTACTGAGTACACAACGGCAATATAGCCACTTATGACACAACCTGCACCGTCATCCCGAGCCAACTACATGCACTATCTTGCCATATGCAGCATCTGATCGAGTCCACCGCCACAGTCAACCCGCCGCGTGGGCCCGGGCCGCGACTGCTGCACACCGGGCATTTCCATACCAGGCCCGGCTACGCCACGGTCCGTGACCACGGGACCCGCGACTGGCTCCTGTTCTACACCATGGGCGGCTCGGGCAGGATTGTGCACCGCGACGGTCCCCTGCTCACCCGCCCCGGCGACTGTGTGATCCTCCCCCCGGGCCTTCCGCATGACTACCGTATCGCGCCCTCCTGCGCCGAGTGGGAGTTCCTCTGGACCCATTTCATCCCGTGGCCGCACTGGATGGGGTTGCTGAGCTGGCCGCAGGTTCACCCGGGGATCAAGTACGTGCACGCCCACGACCCGTCGGCACACACGCGGGTTGCCGCGGCACTCGGGCGGATGCATGCCCTGCGCAACAGCCCTCTTCAGCAGCGCGAGCTGTTCGCGATGAACGCCCTTGAAGAGGCCCTTCTGTGGCTCAACAGCCAGAACCCGGACCTGGAGCGTTCGCGGTTCGACAGCCGGGTGAAAGAGGCGATGGATTTCATCTGCGCGAGTCTCGACCGCTCCCCCACGCTCGCTGCAATCGGCCGTGCCTGCGGGCTCTCTCCCTCGCGCCTTTCCCACCTGTTCCGCGAGCAGGTCGGGATGGCGCCGGTGGAGTACCTCGAGCAGCAGCGCATGAACCGCGCGCGCGAACTTCTCGAAGTCTCGGCGTTGCGCATCTCGGAAATCGCCGTGATGCTCGGCTACGAGTCGCCCTTCTACTTCTCGCGGCGCTTCGCAAAGTTCACCGGCAGTTCGCCGCGGCAGTATCGGCTCACCGCCGGCACCCAGTAGCCGCCCTACTCTTCCGCCGGGGCTACCAGCAGCAAGCCCACCGGATCGCGCTCCGACACCCCCAGCACCCTTCCGAGCAGGTCACGCGCCCCTGCCGGCAGTGACCGTACGCCCACCGAGACAACCGGCCGGAACGAGGAAACGCCGACACCCGCCAGACCCGCAGGGGCAGTAGCAGCACGCCGTACCCCCGATCCCCCACTGAGATCCGCCGAGGCATACCGCACACTCCCGTTGTAGCACACATGTGCAGTGCCATCCTCACCGATCACCACGCCGCCCTGGAATGTGCCCGGAAGGCTGTCGATTGTCGCGTTCTCCCAGGCGCCGTTGTTGTAGGCATATTCGAGCAGCGCCTGCCCGGTACCGTCCTCCCCGCCGTACACCACCAACTCACTGCCATCACTCTCCACCGCGATGTCGAACCCCGAGGGGGTCAACGGGATGCCGCTCGAGTCGAGGAGGGCGATGTCCCAGTTCGCGCCGTTCTGCACTCCCACGTACAGCGCCCACGAAGGCCCTGCTTCCATGACCCGGGGAGACACGAAATGGATACGGTCGGCCCCGTCAATTGCTGCACGTACGGGCAGTGGGGTGGGAAGCGCGAGCGTATCGACCACTTCCATGGTCCACGCCGTACCGTGCATCGCGTACAGCGTGTCGCGGTTGGCGCTCAGCACGTGCAGGGAGTCCTCGCTGTCGATCACGAGCGCGGGCGGTCCGAGGTACTGCCTGTTGAGTACCGTATCCACCGTCCAGGCATCTCCGTCAAGCACCGCATGGCACACGATCCACTGCGAGCGGTACACGACATGCGGCCGGTCCTGCCCGTCAACCACCATCTCGTAGTCGGTCAGCGACTTGGGTCGTCGACCCTGAACGGCCCAGGTGTCCCA
>CAZJJT010000010.1:11137-22449 GCA_964546395.1 uncultured Fibrobacterota bacterium | reverse complement strand
GTCTGGGCGGCAACACAACAGACCAGCACAGCAATCGCAAGCAACCAACGCATGGTTCACCTCCTTGTGGTGGGTCCCTCTACCAGGTACACGCCAGGGGCCACACGTCTACGCACGGCCGCCGCAGCCCAGGGAACAGCCCGTCCAAGCAGATCCAGCGCACGCTGCGGCACGGTGGTTGCCCCGCCGGGCTGGGCGACGGTAAGGGGTGCAGCGACGGCCGTGGTATTGACGCCCGCCATGGGGTACTCGCTGACTATGTCCCACACGATGTCATAGGCAAGGTCGGCCAGACTCTGCGGCACCGAGTATCCGCTGGCGTACTGCCAGTAGAACAGCCCGCTCGTGACTGCGCCGTCCGGGTCGCTGACGTACAGCGTGGCGTAGGTCGTAAGCGCGGCCATGTACAGGCCCTTGGGACCGAGGTGGCCCCCATCGTCCTGGTAGTAGCTCTCGATGGTGCCCAGCGCCGGCATCGTGCCGCCGGCTATCAACTCCTGCACGCGGTTCATTACCTGGAGCACTGGTACCACCAGGACCGGCTTGCGATCCGGGAACGCCGCGCTCACGCGGTTGGCGATGGGCTCGTAAATCGAGCCCACTCGGCCCATCTCCTGTGCCCAGTTGTCGGCAGCGTCGGCATGGCTGGTGAGGATGTACACCTGACAGTCGGGGTTGTGGTCATACGCCATCCCGGCGAACCCCTCTGCCGCGGGCCCGGCATTGTCCACACCGTCACCGTTCTTCGGGTACACCTGCAACACTACCACGTCCCAGGTGTAGTTCGCCAGCACATACGGCAGGTTCTGGTCCTGTGTACCCCAGTCTATCTCGCCGTCGAACACGATGTACCCGGTTTTCTGTTCGCGGTCCCGCCACAGCAGCCACAACGGACAGCCGGGTGTCATGTGCCGTCCCCACGTGATATCGGCAATACCTTTGCCCCTGGCGACATCGTGCATCCCGTACGTCTCGTCGGTTAGGCTGTTGCCGATGTGGTACACGTCAAGGCCGTATGACGCCGCCGCAAGCAGAGACACCAACGCCAAAGTCAGGATCGCCCTGTGTTCCATCGCTTCCTCCCACGGTTGCCGCCCGTCGAGGCAGAGTCTGCCGCTCTGCCGCCGGGTCGCGCGGCCTGTTACCTGTTCGCGGTCGCCTGGTCGAGCCCGACAACCGGCGGATGTATGCCTACTTCGTACAGGCTGGGCGAACCGGCAGCATCGCGCAGGTCCAGCACGACCCGCACGAAGCGTGCCATCTCCGGCAGGAATGACCGTACGCTTGCGTGCGTACCCCGTCCCACCAGGCTTCCTTCGTCTACCCGGGTGTACCGCTCACCGTCAGCGGAAACTTCGATTGCGAACGGGGTGCCCGACTGGTGGCGTGAGTACCACACAAGCGTCGCTGATGCCACTTCGCGTGAGCTCCCGAGGTCGTAAGTGATGCGGCGAAGCTCCCCCGGCGTGGGTGTCCAGCGTGACGTGAGCAGTCGGTCGACCGTGTTCTCGGGGAGGAACCCGGCCTCCGACGCGTCGGCCGTCACGCTGTCCACGCCAATGCACTCAGCCTCGGGGGCCCACGCCATGTCATGGGTGCCTGGCGGCTCGCGGCGCATACGCACCCCGTCGACAACCTCGACTTCAGCGGAGCTGTCGATGATGGGGTTGTAGATCACGGGCACCGGGTCCGTTGGCTCCTCTGTAGAAAGTGCGATCATGGCCAGGGCTGCGGCCCCCGGCCCAGACGAGACAGGGTCGTGTGCGCGCAGTTCGAGCCCGCGCTGTGTCAGGACAACACATCCGGATCCCCGGCCAGTGAGTGGTTCACCGGCATATGGTGCCCACTCGAAACCCGCGACCGGAGCACCGGGCGCCGGATTGGCCACTGGACGGCACTCGGGGCGGACCGCCGCCACACTCGTTGCGCCGCCACCGTAGCACAGTACATTGCCGTTGCGCTGGGCCAGAATGATGTAACCGTTGCGGTCGATCGCGATCCCGTGCCACAGCGGCTCGCCCTTCAGGCCGGGGCCAACGTCGGGCAACTGGACCTCCCAGCGGGTAGCACCGTTGGAGCGGTCGAGAACGCCGAGGAACCATACTGCGTTCTCGGGCACGGTCACCGCCGTCTTGGCGTAGGTGGCCACGACTGCATTGGCTGCCAGGGCCATGCCGCTCAGCACGATGTCCTTACGAGCCCACTGGTCGGTGGGCCACCATGGGTGACGGTCATCCATGCCGGGCTCATTCATGGCATCCTGGTTTATCGCCAGGCGCGGTGTCGGACCGATCTCGACGATCTTGGCAGCCACCTTCTGAGAGACGTCGGCCACGCTGAACTTCTCCAGCCGCCGTGCACCACTCATACACATGAAGAAGTCCTGGTCATCCCATGTGGGCGTGATCAGGTTGATCCGGCTGAATGCGATCTTGGGGTACTGCGTGACGCCGGCCGCGTTGAGCTTGTTCAGCCCGGTGTACATCGACCATAGCCCGACCCCCGAACGCCATGAGTGATCGCGGAAGATGTGCTCGCCGCCGGTCAGCACCATGTCGCCGACCACGCCGACCTCTCGACCCCGGTTTGTGCAGTCTGCCGGGTACCCGTTGCGCACACCGATGTCGCCCTGGAGCCATGGGGGCATGGGGTCCATGGCGCCGCTGGCAAGGTCGAAAGAAACGTTGGAACCTACGCTGTTGGCGACGATGACCCGCTGCGAGGCAACTGCCATGTAACCGCATGGTGTGAAACCCAGCCGGTCGAACGTGTTCATCCATGTGGCGCCCGTGTTGTGCTGCCACACCAGGGCACCGGTCTCAGCATCGACACAGTACATGTGCGACCCGTATTCGCTCTGCATGCCGGCGGCGAAGTACGCATTGCCGTTGTGCACCATCACGCCGGTCAACACCGGCCACATGCTGGCAAGATACCCGTAGAGACTCATGCGACGGTCGACCGGGGCTGCTCGGAAACGCCACGCCAGTCTCCCCGTGTGCGCCTCGAAGCAGTACGCGTAGCCGTCCTCCGACCCCACATACACCCGTCCGTTCCACACGGTGGGTGTGGCGCGGATGCGCCCCCCGGTACGGTACGACCATGCCAGCGTGCCGCTGCGGTTGTCCACGCACCGTACGAACGCGTCGGTGCCGCCAAAGAAGGTGAAGCGGCCCGCGACCGCGGGAGGTGTCGGCTCCTGCTCGGGAGTGTACTCGTAGTTGCCCGACGAAGGTTGGGTGACATAGGCAACTGAAGGGCGGTAGTTCCACATCAGGTGCACATCGCCGGCAGATGTACCGACACTCACCGGGGTGGCTGCGTTGCGGGCGTTGTTGGCTCTGTGGGTGGGCCAATCGCTCGGGTCGGGACTGACCTGCACCGCCACTTCATCGGGCGCCAGCACCTGCTCGAGCCGGTCGGTGCCGCCAGGAGCAGCAGCCCGGTCGAACTGGAACGACCCAGCCGCGGCATCGAGGTGGGTGCCCCGGAGCCGGCTGCAGCCGCAGTTGCACTTCGACGCCGCATTGATGATAAGCCCGTTGGAGACAACAACACCCATGGTGCGGCAGGGCACCTTGTAGAAATGCGCAGCTCGCTGTGCTCCTGCCTCGAAGTCGTAACCGTACACCCCGGGTGACTGGTACACGGCGTTGATCGAGGCGGTGAGAGGACCGCACCCGGATATGCTCATGGGGGTGCTCGGGAAGGGCACGACCGAGGCAGGGTCTGATGGGACAGAGGCGACCACACCTTTCTCAGCCCCGGTGAGTCCGTCGAGCTGCAGAATCCCGCCGCTCCGTCTGTTCAGGTACAGGTCCGGGCCATAGGCCACAATCGGGTCTCCGGCCATATCCCCCAGATTGTCTGCGCTCAGGTCTCGCGTCCAGAGCAGTTCCCCGTTGTAGATGCTGTACGCCCGGAGCCAGTTTACCGTCGGCGAGAACGACATCATGTCGGGGAACGCCATGTACATCCGTCCCCCCGATGTCACCACCGTGCCGTTGTCTCCGTGGTAGGGTTTCAGCTTTGCCTGGGGCAGCCACGGAAACGCCGCCACCGAGTCCTTGGAGTACCTGCTGCCCCGGGTATCGTAGCTGTGTCGCGGCCAGACATCGGTGCCGGACAGCTCGCGTCTGGTTATTACTGCCCAGACACCATCGCCAGTGGACACCGCCGCACTGGAATGCTCTCGGGCAGCCGCGTCAATCCAGCCCTGCAGCGCGTCAGCGGTCAGTCCGGTCCCCTCAGCCGTGGCACGCCCGATCCAGGCCTTGCCCTCCGGGCACAGGACCCGCTCAACCTCGGCATAGGGCACCGACGACAGGTCGGTGTCAGTCAGGTTGGTCACCACAATACAGTCGACGAAGCGGTCGGCGTAGGGCAGAGCCAAGAGCGTGCCCTGGTCGACATACACGCGCGGAGCGGCGAACCCGAGGTCTGCCATACGGGTGTCTACGCCCAGCACGATGGCTCTCTCGTCATCCATGGCGTGCACCTTCATGCTGCTGTTCTGCAGGAACGCGCGCGCCAACTCGCCGTCTCCGCATCTGGGGAGCGATACGAATCCCCTGGTGCGGCCGAGACTGCTGATGGCTGTTGCTGCCAGTCCGTTTGCCGCGACCGGATCGAGAGCCCTGGTGGTGCTCGCCGCCATGAGCATCGCGATGCATGCTGCAGCCACTCTGCGAGTACAGGTCTTTTGCATCTCGTTCCCCCGTTGTTCATGTGTTTGGGACTCCTGTTGCTATTCTACCTGCAGGGAGGGGCCGGGAGGAACATTAGAAGTGTCCCTAATAGCATTATGTGGTATATTTGTCCCATCAGCAACACAGCGCATCCACCTTGGCCAGGGGCACCCTATGGGGGCAACCGAACGGGCTGCACAGTACTTGTGGGAAGAGGTGGACCGGGCACGGCGTCGAGGTGTTTCCCGCCTGCCCCCCCTTCGCTCACTGGCGGCCACAGCCGAGGTATCGCGGATGACCATGTCGCGGGCCGTCAGGCAGATGGCCGCAGATGGTGTTGTCACCATACGCCGCTCACGGGGCATCCAGCTGGCGGGCACCTCCGCCCCGCGGAGCGAACCGGAACCGTCCGGCTATCGCTGGGAACTGTTGGGCGTGCGCCTTCGACAGGACATTGCCGCGGGTGCATTCGGCTTCCATCGCATGCTCCCGCTGCACAAGGAGTTGTGCCACCGGTACGGCGTTTCGCCCCGCACCCTGCGCAAGGCGTTGACCGTGCTCGCCCGCGACGGGGTGGTCAGTCGCTACGGGCGGTCCTATGCGATCGGGACTGCGCCTGCTCACCGTACCGGCAACAAGGTGGTACTCTTCGCGCGGGCCAATGCCCTGGGGCAGGTGATGCCCTACTCGCCGCGCACCGAGGGCGACTTTCGTGCCCTGGAATCGGAGTGTCTAGCCCGGGGTTTGGTCCTGGAGGTCACGCCCTGTTATTTCGACCGCGGCACGCTGCACTATGGCGGCCAACCGGGTCTGGCTGCGTACCGGACTGACCCCGGGGTGCTGGGGTACCTGGTGTGGCAGCAGCACCTTGTCGAGCCTTCGGTTGTGGAGATTGTACCCGAGTTGGTGACCCATGGCAAGCCCGTGGCGCTGTACGCGGACTCAGGTGACACGCCGCTGCCGGGAGCATCATCGCTGGTGCACCGGTTCGTGCTGCAGGACAACGAGACGGCCGGCAGGGAGGTCGGGCAATACCTGCTGGGGCTGGGGCACACGCGTGTGTGCTGTTTTACCGAGGGACTGGAGCACGGATGGTCCCGCGACCGTCACCGCGGGCTCAGCGAAGCGTACCGTGCGGCGGGCCTGGGCACCGTGGAGGTGTTCGGCCCGGACCTGTACGGACTCACGTTCGCCGAGGGTATGGTGCCCCGGTGGGCCGAGAAATCAAGGCGTGCAGCGGCAGCTCTCAGCACCCGTGTGGGCCGTATCACCGGCGCCCAGTGCCGTGAGAGCACCAGTGCCGACATCGAAGACAACACTGTCCTGATGGTACACCGTGAGCTTCTGCACCGTGAGTTGGCCCCGACTTTCGCTCAGGTCCGCAACCTTCCGGATGTTACAGCCTGGGTCGGGCTGAACGACACCGCAGCCGTCGAGTGCCTGGCGTACCTTCGTATCCATGGCGTGCGGGTGCCGGGCGGCGTGTCGGTGGTGGGCTTCGACGACAGCATCGCGGCCGCCTACCGGGGGCTCACCAGCTACAGTTTCAACGGTCCAGCCGTCGTGCACGCCATGGTCGACCATGTGTTGCGCACAACGCCACACAGTCGGCAACCCAGGAGTCTGGCGGCACAGACGGTTGTTGCCGGGATAGTGCATGTGCGCACCAGCACGGCAGCACGCACAAACCCTGCATCGGCATGAGCCGTGCGGACCGCGGAGTGCGGTCTGGGTATGTCAGATCCTGGAGAGGCGCGCGCTGCTCGCCTGCAGGCGCTCTCGTGGCGTTCCCAGCTACCGCTAGTAGTTGACAGCGGGAGCAGTCCCCATTCCGCTTACCCGCACAACATACATGCCTCTGCTCAGCCCGGGCACCGCCACCTTCGCCATCCCGCTCGGCTCTGCCGGTCTGATCGTACGGTTCACGAGGGTCCTCCCATCCAGGGTACACACACGCAGGATGCGCAGTGATGGTCGGCTTGAGCCAACGCGGATCCGCAAGTTCCCGCTGGTGAGACTGACGCTCGCGTGGCTGGGTTGTGTGGCCCGTATGCCGGCGTCGGCGACGGGCGCAATCGCCTCAAGGGTGATGTTGACCTGGCTAATCGCAACCCGCTGACCGCTTGCCAGCGTTGCCACTTTCACAATCACGCCGTGCAAACCCGGCTGCAGATCCACCGTGAACTGCTGCGTCGTTTGTGCTCCGGAACCAATGGCAGGCGAACTCACCAATTCGCCGTCGGCATACAACGAGAGCGTGCCGGCGCCTCCCGCGTTCACATCAACGGTGACACCATACGTACCCGCTGTGTCGACCCTGAACACGTAACCGTACCACTCGGTGGCCTGGGCCCGCGACGGTGCATCGTAGAACGGCGCATACGACATGGCCACGCTGTCGCCTGGAATCGACACTGGAGCCGCAGGCCCATAGGTGAGTGGAGCACGCTGCGCCGCGTTCAGCGAGTCGATCGCGGCCATCTTGGGTGTGTTGGACTCTTCGATGTAGTGGATGAACGACCACCGGTTGTCGCTACTGCCCCAGTTGGCCGCACTGAAGTACACCCACAGGTCGCCGCCATGCCTGCTCCAGCAGTTGTGGTGGTCGATCATTGCCTGTGTCATACGACTATCTGCCCATATCTCCGCGCCCAGTGTGCTCTGCGGCAACTCCGGCCCGCCTTCGTACGCGATATGTTTGAGACCGAATACCGCGGATAGGCGGGTGTCGCGTGTGAGTTGTTCGCTGATGAAAACGCTCGTGTCCATCGAGCCGCTGCTCCAGGCCGAGTTGATATCGAACGACCCCGTGGGGCCGTAGTACGGTGCGCCGCCCGCGCCGTAGAAGTAGTACTTGGGAGGATGCGGGTCGGCGACGAATTCGGGATTGTTGTAGTAGCCATGCATCAGCAAGAGCCCGGTACCGAGCGTGTTCTGGCCGTTGTCGAGCTGGTTCATCAGCAGCGGCCGTACACGACTCATCATCTGGCCGTCGCCAAACACCGACCGGAAGATGGCGCTGATCTCCTTGCCCCGTTTTGCGGTCCGCCGCCATCCCCAATACCACTCGTTGTCCTCGCCGTCGAAGTTGAGCGGCGAGCCGCCCCGGTTGACTTCGGCAACGGCGCTGTCATGGTTGCGTCCGGCGTCATAGGGGTAGGCGAAATTCCACAGCTCGTTGGAATACTCCACGTATATCTTGCGCTCGGGCTCCAGATTGGCCTGGAGCAGCAGCGCCAGTTGCCGCACGTAGTCGTCGGTGGCGAGGAAGGGGACGTTGACGAAGATGTCGGCGTCGACCTCGTTGCAGAGTTGGATCAGGTACTCCCATGCCACGCCGGCTGATGGGTTCGCGCCGGGCTCGGAGGGAACGCCGCCGAAGTACCGGGCCTGTTGGCAGGCGTAGGTGGGTGGCGTGCGATCAGCCCACTCAGCCACGTCGTTACCCACAAACGTGTAGACCACCTGCATGAAACGAAGAACCGAGAAGTGGCGCAAGAACTCTATCGCCTGGGCATTGAAGGTGACCGAGGTGTCGTATGAGGTGGTGCTACCCGGGGAGATCGGCCGCATAAACTTCACATTCTTCACGCCACCGTTCGTATCCCTGAATTTGATCATCAACAGCGCGTTGCCGGTCGTCGAGACTGTCACATCGTACTGTACAGTATTGCTGGCCGCGTCGTACGATTGTGCGCCGAGTGAGGCTGAGCCCCAGTCGAACGACACCGTCACGGTGCGTGCATCGACAGCGGGGTCTTGGGTAGTGAAGTAGAGCCTGTAGGTTCCGTTGGCGTACCTGATATTGCCCAGTACAACAACGCCTGCGTCAGTCAAAGGCCAGCCGTTCTCGTCGACTGTGGCGAACTCATGCGGGTCATCATACGTGCCGAACCCACGCGAGTTCTTCACAACATCGGCAAAGAGCTTGATCGGGTCGCCATCACTGAAGGGGCAGAAATTCATGCCAATGTACGGTGCGTTGGTTTCCGCGAGGAGTGGTCTGACCAGTCCTGAGATCGCCAGTGCTGCGGCAGCCGCCAACACTGGGACAAGCCGTGCATAACCAATTGTTTGACAACGGGTTGTATCGTTCATGCCGCCTCCCTCTTCCGGGTTACGACCGTGCACGCCACTGCCTCGCTATCTTGGCCGTGGAAGCACGTTCTCACGTTCAAGATAGGCGACTGCGACGATGTGCCATGGGTAATGTTGTGCGGCAAATGCTGCCATATATTAATATTAATATATGGGGATGCCATGAATCCTGGACTACGACCAATCGACAAGGCCAGAAACTGGCTGGCTAGGGCCATTGGTCAGGCCGCACAGCGTGGGGCGTCTCGGCTTCCCACGCTGATGTGTGCTGCATCCGCTGCCGGTGTCTCGCATGTCACGATGATGCGCGCCGTGCATGAGTTGCGCGAACAGGGCGTCCTGTCGGTGAAGAATCGCGCGGGCATCGTGGTCCGAAAGCCGGACGGTGCGCCGCCGGTACGCCCGCGGGCGTGCCCCGTATTTATGCCGAAGTGGGGCGCGGTGGCTGAGCGGATTGGACGAGACATTGAGTCCGGCCTGCTGCCGACCGACACGCCATTGCCGCTGTGCAAGACACTCGCTCACCGCTACGGCACCTCGGCCGAGACACTGCGCGCCGCACTCCAGTTGTTGGTCGACGAGCGCATGCTGGTGCGCCACAAGCGCGGCTACCGCGTGTACCAGGCCGACGCGGCTGGTCCAGGACGGTTTGTGGTGTTTGTGGCTCGAGGGAGATCGGCCATCGAACTCCAGAACCTGCCTCCTGTGTCGTTTCGCAATGTCACCGACTTGGAGAGCGAATGCCGTCGCGCGCAACTCGGACTGGCAACGGTTCCCTGCTACTTCGTAAAGTCGCGGATGCATGGGGTCGACAAGGTATCCGATCTGCTGTCACACGACCGTTCACGCAACCGCATCGCCGGTGTTGTCGTGCAGTCGCTTGGGTTGACCGCAGAGTGCTGCGCCGAGCTCGCTGCGTGCCTCAAGCCATCTGGACTGCCCTGCGCGGTTCTCGTTGACCCGGCCTCGTATCAGTGGCGTGAGAT
Organism: uncultured Fibrobacterota bacterium; assembly: GCA_964546395.1. Lineage (GTDB taxonomy): Bacteria > Fibrobacterota > Chitinivibrionia > Chitinivibrionales > CAZJJT01 > CAZJJT01. Next base: position 12,677 of record CAZJJT010000010.1, on the reverse strand, counting down.
CCGCGGCACTGCGTTGTTTCGCTACTTCCGGGCGGAGAACTCGCGCGTGTCGGGCTGCATCCTGGGCGAGTACCTGCACGCCCTCGGCCATCGCCGTATCGCCTTCGTCCACAAACCCGGTCCGCCCGAGTACTCCCGTCTCCGGTGTCAAGGTCTCAGTGATGCCCTGGCGCGCTCTGGCGAGTACCAGAGTGGGCCAGGCGTCCTGGAAGTACTCCCATCTGAGCCGATTGAGGCTCCCGATGAGCCGCCGTTCGTGCTGTACCGCGTCGGCTCTGATCCTGACAGCAACGTGGAGACGAACGCGGTTCTGTACGGTCGCTTGTCCGAGTTGCAGTCCGGGATCCAGGGGGCGCGGCCGTGGCGACGGTTCCGTGATACGCTTTTCGGGCAGCTTGATCAGGTCCTGCGTGGTAGACAGATCACGGCCATGGTGGGCGCGGGCGATGATGTGGCGTTGGATTGCCTTGACTACCTCCGGAGTCGAAGTCTACGGGTTCCGGATGATATTTCCCTGGCCGGGTTTGACAACAGCCAGCCCGCCGGCCTGCATCGGCTGACGAGCTATGACTTCAACTACGCTGCATATATCCACATGATGGTGGATTTTCTGCTGCGTCCCTCTTGGCGACACTGGACGAAACGAACCGAGAGTCCCATTGAGTTGGAGGGGTTTGTCGTCCCTCGTCAGACCACGGCAGGGGTAAGCCGCACGGGCTGAACAGCGTTGCGCGCATTATCGGCCGAGCAGTATTCATTCCCGCGTCTCCCCCTTACGGGATTCTCCACAGTGCCGTTGACTTTCTCTCGACTATGTGCCCCTCTATTTCTAGCGCACCGTTTTTGGGGGCCGGAGGCACTGTCCGTGGTTCAACCAATGTCTTCAGTGAAACATCGACTGCCGCTTCAAGGTTGAAGTTGTAGCTTGTCAGCCCGGCATTGAATGCCTCGAAGGTGTCGTCGAATCCTATGACGGCGATAGTGGAGGGTACCCGAATACGTCTTCTCCGCAGAAACTTCAGACACGCCATTGCGGCGTTATCGTTGGCCGCTACCCAGGCAGTAATGGTTTTGTCTACGAGGGCACGTTCCATAAGCTGTTCCATGGGTTCTTCCAGCAAGATCTTTTCCAGGGGAACCTCCAGATATCGCTCGGAGTGTACTATGGTCTGGAGCACCATGGCGGTAGTCGCATCACATCCCTGGTTTATCAGGGGGGTTAGGATTCTTGCCAACTCTTCTTGCGGATTGTAGCCATCCAAGTAGTCCACCGGAATCGTCGCCGATTCATTCGTAAATGGCTTGACTGCCTTGTGAAGTCCCACGGCGTCAAAGACTCGCTTCAGGCCCGCAAGACGACTGTGCGACCATTCCGACCGATGGACTGCCGAGAGATAGGCAACAGAGCGATGCCCTCGTTCCATGAGGAAGTGGCCCACGACTTCCCCGGCTGTAGATGTGTTCGACAGATTGACGTACCGGATTCGTTCCTTCAGGTCGGGAACGGCTAACTGCGGCGCCAGGCCCGTGTCGCTGAAGA